>WRGH01000058.1 GCA_009787285.1 Brevinematales bacterium | reverse complement strand
GGGGGGGGGGGGGGGGGGGTATTAATTATACTATCCGTTATACACATACTGATTATGATATACCACGCAGCGCAAAAAATGTCAAGCAGAGTGCGAACAAGCCCATTATCGGGCGCCGTGGCAGAATTTGTACTTTTTGCCGCTTCCGCAGGGGCAGGGGTCGTTGCGTCCGACTTTCGGCTGTGTGCGAACCACCGTAGCGTTATCGGGACGGCTCGCTTTTGACATCGGCGAAGAAGCGGCAGCCTGTGATACTCCGCCGAAAGAAGCCATGCTGTTGTGGCTTGCAGACTGAACAGCGCCCATTGAACGGCTTGCAGGTCTGCGCTCTCCTCCCCCTTCCGCAATTTGTATGCGGATAAGATGCATACGGGAGGCAATCTCCTGCCTTATCTCTTCGATCATGTCCTCAAAAATACGATAACCTTCCAGTTTATATTCGGTAAGCGGGTTTTTTTGAGCATAATGACGCAAATACACAGCCTCACGGAGGGCTTCCATATTCTCAAGATGATCCAGCCATTTGCGGTCTACCGCGTGAAGGTAATTTTCACGGATAATCATATTTAAATAAGCGGAACCTATAAGGGCTTCCTTATCATTCAATTCCTGTTCCAGTCCCGCCGTTATGTATTTTTCCAGCAGTTCGGGATTTTTCATTTCTGCGCTGTCAGTATCAAGGGTAAGCTGCCAGCCGAATTTTGTCTTTAACTGTTCCGCCAGTTGTTTGACGGCGGCATTTTCACTGTGTTTGCAATTGCCTACATACTCATCTATTAAATCGCCGACCATTGCTGAGGTGGAATCGTTTACCCGTTTTCTTAAATCCTGATCCATGAGTATCGCATCACGCTGTTCGTAAATATACTTGCGCTGCTGGTTCAAAACGTCGTCGTATTCCAGAAGGTGCTTGCGGATTTCAAAGTTCCGCTCTTCCACCTTTTTCTGCGCGCTCTCAATGCTCCTGTTAAGCATTGGGTGATAAATCGGCTCTCCGCCCGTCATGCCGATTCTTGACATAATATTTTTCATTTTCTCGCCGCCGAAAAGCCGCATAAGCTCATCGTCCATTGAGATAAAGAATCTGCTCTTACCCGGATCTCCCTGCCGCCCCGAACGGCCCCGAAGCTGGTTGTCGATACGGCGGCTTTCATGCCGTTCAGTGCCGATTACATAAAGACCGCCGAGTGATTTTACTTCTTCGTAGTCTTTTTTCCATTTTTCATATTCTTCGCCGTAAATTGCCGCATACTGCTCCGGCGCTGCGTTTGTTCCTGCGCGGCGGCGGGCGCGGTGTTCGGGATTTCCTCCGAGCTTTATATCAGTGCCGCGTCCCGCCATGTTAGTTGCAATTGTAACGGCTCCTTTAGCGCCCGCTTCCGAGATAATCAGCGCCTCGCGGGCGTGATTTTTCGCATTTAACACTTCGTGCTGAACGCCGCGCCTTTTAAGCAGGGCGGAAACTTTTTCCGACTTTTCAATGGAGACAGTGCCTACCAGCATCGGCTGGCCCTTGGCGTGCGCTTCGGCAATNTCATCGCATAACGCCTTGAATTTATCGGATTCGTCCAAATAGACCAAATCATCCTCGTCAANGCGGGCGACCGGCATATTTGTCGGAATTACCACNACGTCAAGGTTGTAAATTTTGTTAAACTCGACAGCTTCCGTATCAGCGGTTCCTGTCATGCCGGAAATCTTTTTATATAAACGGAAATAGTTTTGAAAGGTAATGGTAGCGAGAGTCCTGTTGCGCTGGGCGATTTTAATTCTTTCTTTGGCTTCTATTGCCTGATGAAGACCGTCCGAATAACGCCTTCCGTGGAGAATACGCCCTGTAAATTCATCGACAATTTGAACCTCTCCGTCTTCTACTACATAATCGACATCAATATGAAAAAGAAGNTGCGCTTTTAACGCCTGCGTAAAATAGTGAATGTACTCAAAATTCTCTTCGTCTACAATCGCTCCCTGTATAAGGTTTCGCTTTTTTAGGACTTCCTCGATGCTGGCAAGCCCCTGATTAGTAAATGAAACGCTTTTATTTTTTTCGTTTATTTTATAATCGCCTGATACTGTCTCTCCCTGAGTTTCATCGGGATATTCTCCGTCGGCTTTTTTTTCCACTTCNTTGAGGCTGCCAAGCAGNTTGTCAACTTCCGCATANTTGAAAGTATCGTCTTCCGCAGCGCCCGAAATTATCAGCGGGGTGCGGGCTTCGTCAATCAGGATTGAATCAATTTCATCTACTATGCAATAACTATGCCCGCGCTGAACGCGGCTTTCCATACTGCGGTGCATATTGTCGCGAAGATAATCAAAGCCAAATTCGTTATTTGTGCCGTAGGTAATATCGCAGGCGTAATTTTCCTTGCGCTGCTCATTTTCCATATTGGAAAGAATTGTCCCTACTGTTAAGCCAAGGTAGCTGAAAATAGGCCTCATCCAATCGGTATCGCGGCCTGCAAGATAATCGTTTACGGTAACAATATGAATGCCTTTTCCGGGAATCGCGTTAAGGTAGGCGGCGGCGACAGACATCAATGTCTTTCCTTCGCCTGTTTTCATCTCTACGATTTTACCCTGATGCAGAACAATACCGCCGAGTATCTGCACATCATAGGGACGCTCGCCGAGACAGCGTTTCGCGGCTTCCCGCGCAAGAGCGAATGCTTCAGGCAAAATGCTGTCCAGGCTTTCGCCCTTATTGTAACGCTCTCGGAAAAGCGATGTCATACGCGGGTATTCTTCCGCAGGAAGGGAGGCAGCCCATGCTTCTTTCTCATTTACCGCCTGTAATACCGGCATAAGGGCTTTTACATCCCGCTCGTGCTGGGAGCCGAAAATCGCCGTGAACAACTTTTCTAGCATAGGTTCAGTCTATAAAAAAACAGCCTGATTGACAATGAGCAAAAACCTGCTAAGGACAGCGCAGATTTACTAATACTCCGTGTTTCTCCAAGCTGCCCAACGGACAGCAGTACTCTGCGGTTTTTTTAAGAAAAATTTATGACGCTTTGTCAGACAGAATTAGTTTACTGTTGTAATTCCAATAACGCCGGAATCTGAGGCTTCGGACGGGTGAAGGTCTGTTATTTCAGCNCCTTTCCAATAACAAGCTTTTCTTTTGCTGCCGTCTTGATAATATCCCGCCGCATAAACGTCCGCTCCGGCTACTGTTATGAGATTTGCAAATGACTTAATTGCTCCGCTGAGTATTGATAAGTCTGTTTTTATACCGTTTTTCCAGTAACAGGCTTTTATAATGCCGCCGTCTTGATAATATCCCGCCGCATAAACATCAGCTCCGTCGACTGTTATTGGACCGGAAACGGACATTAGGCTTTCAGTGGGTATTGATAAGTCTGTTTTTATACCGTTTTTCCAGTAACAGGCNTTTTGAACATCTCCGTCCAGATAATACCCTGATATGAAAATGTCCGTTCCCGCTGCCGATACGGATATGGCATAGGAAGCCGAATCGGCGTGCAGGTCTGTTTTTGTACCGTTTTTCCAGTAACAAGCTTTGGGAAATCCATCTTCATAAAATCCTACCGTGTAAACGTCATATCCAACGACTATTATTGAATTGGCGTACGAATACGAATTTCCGGCGGGAAGGTTTATTTTTGTACCGTTTCTCCAGTAACAAGCTTTTATAAAACCGTCTTCATAAAACCCTGATGCATAAACGTTTCTTCCNGCTACTGATATGGAAGTAGCTATTGAATTTGAAGTNGTGTGCAGGTCTGTTCTTTTACCGTTTTTCCAGTAACAGGCTTTTCTACCCATGTCTTCATACCATCCTGCCGTATAAACATCCCCTCCCGAGACTGTTACGGAACTAGCTGTGGACTCTGAGGCTTCAATCGGAACAGGAAGGTCTGTTTTTTTACCGTTTTTCCAGTAACAGGCTTTGTCAACGCCGCCGTCTGTATAATACCCTGCCGCGTAGACTGAAGTGTATACACCCGTTTTGGAACAGGAGGTTAATGTGAAAATAGTTATAACAAGAGGTATTACACTATGGGGTAATAATTTATAAAAAAAATAGCGCATTGTTTTCATCCATAACATTGACAGTATAATTGTCCGGCTGCAATAATACAAGCGACCGCGTTGCTTCATTAAAAATGTTGCCGAAAAATGGTATGAAACCACAGCCGCNAATCAAAGCTGTCTGTAACCGTCCAAAAACACCGTCAACCGGCGCATTGCGTCTGTAAGCGTATCCTTGTCGGGAAGAAANACTATGCGGAAATGATCCGGCTCTTTCCAGTTAAAGCCTGTCCCGTGGACAAGGAGCAGATGTTGATCGCGCAGAAGGTCTAGCATGAACTTTTCATCGTCTTTTATATTAAAGCGTTTTGTGTCTACTTTTGGAAAACAGTAAAGAGCGCCCTTCGGCATAACCACAGAAAGACCCTGAATTTCATTTACAAAATTGACAGCGATATTCCGCTGTTCCAGCAAACGCCCGCCGGGGATAATCAAGTCTTTTATACTTTGATAACCGCCAAGAGCGGTCTGAATGCCAAATTGAGACGGCATATTGGGACACAGGCGCATATTGGCAAGCATATCAAGCCCTTCAATATAATCTGCCGCCCTTTTTTTATTGCCCGAAAGAACCATCCAGCCGGAACGGAAACCGGTGGCGCGCCATGCCTTGCTAAGACCGTCAAAACTGACGGTTAGAATGTCAGGCGCTACTGTGGACATGGGGATATGTACAGCCCCGTCGTAAGTTATCCGGCTGTAAATTTCATCGGCATATACAATTAATTCGTTTTCTCTGGCTATTTGGGCGATACCTTCAAGTATAGAACGTTCATAAACAGCGCCTGTCGGATTATTCGGGTTTATAACGACAATTGCCTTTGTTTTGTCTGAAACTTTAGAACGGAGATCATTCAAATCCGGATTCCAGCCGGAAGATTCGTCGCATAAATAATGAACCGCTTTGCCGCCTGAAAGGGTAACTGCGGCTGTCCANAGAGGATAGTCAGGCATTGGAACCAGNACTTCATCTCCTGAGTCCAAAAGTCCCTGCATGGACATCATTATCAATTCACTGACGCCGTTGCCTATAAAAATGTCGTCNATTCCGACATCCATTACGCCTTTGGACTGGAAATCCTGCATCACCGCCTTACGGGCGGCAAAAAGACCNCGTGAATCGCCGTACGGCAGGGCGTTTTGTAAATTNACGATCATGTCATGGATTATTTCATCAGGCGCATTAAGACCAAATGAAGCAGGGCTGCCGATATTGAGTTTTATTACACGGAAACCCTCTTCTTCAATTTTTTTTGCTTCCTTTAAAACGGGTCCGCGTATATCATAACATACACTTTCCAGCTTTGATGATTTTTCTATGTTTTTCATAAACTATTCCTGACTGTTATAAAGCCATTTTCCGGCCTGATTAATATAATTTCTGATAATAGAGATATAAACTTCCGTCTGCATAACATCCGCTTCACTTTGCCATTTGCCTATACTGCCAATAAACTTTAGCGCCCTTTTACGGCCGTTTTCAGCAATTGTAAGGCATTCTTCGGGGTTACGGGAATTTTTTGCTATAGAACTTTGCAAAAAATAAGAGGAAAGGCCGGTTATCAGGGCATTATCTGAAGAAATTGCAAGCGAGGAAAACTCCTGTTCCGCAGGATCAAAAACACCGCACAATAATTGGGAAAATCCGTAAAACCAGCGTACCCATTGCATATCTTTAACCCTGCCCTTGTCTATGTATGCCTTAAAAAAAGCCGCCGCTTCCTCATGACTGCCGCTAAGTAACCTTGCACTCCCGAAAGTAAGGATGTTCTTGTCAATAATGGACGGTTTCACTCGCATAACATTGCTTTCAAGTTTTAATACGGAAGCGTAATCTGAAATAACAAGGTAAGAACTGGCTAAAAGCCGTACTTTCCGGCTGCTGTATTCGCCTTTCGTATAAATTTCATGCTCCAGATAAAAGGACAAAGCAGNCCAATCTTCTCGTTCAAGGAGCGAAAGAAGCCGATAATTTACATAGAAAAATATATTCATAGAGACAAGGAGTAAAATTATAAAAAGGAAAAAAGGAAGGATTTTAAGTTGTATAACAGCCCAAAATTCCGGNCCTGCNAAAAATGACGGCATTAGTGCAATGAATAATATAATAACAACAATAATGCTGTTAAACACGATTATCANATGTTTGACCTTCAACGGAAACACTCCTATAATTAAAGGTAAGCGGCTTTTTATACCGCTTATTATGAAAATATACGCCGTTTCAACGACGGATATTTACTTATATTTGGATAATAGAAGAAAGACAATATTGCGTCAACAATGTCATGGGAGATATGAATGAAAAGTTATTTGGTTAAAGAAATAAAACCAGACAGTTTTTTCTCAAAAATAGTTTATCTTGATAAAAAATTTATCCTTACAACCCCTGAAGTGCCTTTCAGCGATGAATTGCTCTCCAACCTTACAAAATGGAGTTTTAGTTCAGTATTCAGCGAAGGCGAACCGCACAAGGAATATACAAGCGCAGACAACAGCAGTAAAACCGTCAATAACAGCCCAAACGTATCTTCTCAGCAGCCGGAGAATGAAAAGCTTGAAAAAGCCAAAATTTATTATGCAAATTTTTTATTATACGTAGAAAATTTATTTATAAGGGCGACTATATCCGACGAATTGGACTATAAGGGCGTAACTGAAAAAATAAGGGAAATGGTTGAATATATCAAGGAAGATCGCCGTTTCCTTATGAGAATACTGAAAGACAATGAGCCGGGAGCCGATAAAAATTATCTTGCCGCACATTCGGTAAGATCAAGCATAATTGCCGTTATTATAGGGTCATATCTGAAACTTCCAAACCACAAATTNTATGAACTTGGAGTTGCCGCTCTTTTGCATGAAGTAGGNATGTTAAAATTACCTTCGCAAATCTATCTGAGCCAGCGTCCGTTGACTGCCCCTGAACAAAAAGCAATTCTTACCCACCCGATACTCGGCTATACAATGTTAAAATCATTTGATTTCCCGCCCGCTATATGCCTTGCGGCGCTTGAACATCATGAACGTGAAAATGCGACGGGTTATCCGCGCCGGTTAACAGGCGACAAGCTCAGTCTTTATTCAAAAATAATCTCCGTTGCATGTTCTTATGACGCTCTAAGTTCCAAACGTCCGCACAAGGAAGCCAAAGACGGGTATACAGGGATGCTTGAATTATTAAAAAACGAAGGTAAGGGTTATGACGACACAGTTGTAAAAGCTCTTGTTTTATCGCTTTCAATATATCCAATCGGTCTTTATGTGCTTTTATCAAACGGAAAAAAGGCGCAGGTTGTAGATATTAACCCNGAGAATNCACGGTTCCCGATTGTACAGATTTTTAATGAATTTACNCCGGACGGAAAAATCAAAACAATACAAACAGCTCAGGGTGAAATAACCATAGNACGTCCGCTTACCAGAGCAGAGACAGCTAAATAAATATGAATCCCTATCCTACAGCTTTAACAGTTCTTTTATTAATAATTGCAAGCGGTATTATTGTTCTTTTTTATTCCGCTTTCACANCCTGCCGTAAGACGCGTCTCGAAAAAGAAACTGCCAAACGTTACCGTTCTGTTCTAAAGGCTCAGGAAAACCCGAAAAAATTACTGCTTGCCTGCCGTTTATGGATAAACATTTTCAGAATACTTGCAGCCTTTCTGTCCGGAATGATTATTATGCGTATTTTGGAAACATTAAAAACCGGCCGGGAAACATCAGCGCTAATCATGGCTGTATCCGTGTTGTCGCTTGGCTTTATTGCCGCATTATTGGGCGACGCTCTGCCAAATCTTGCTGCCGGTACGGCTCCTGAAAAAATTGCCGCTTTGCTGCTGCCGTTTATCAGGGTTCTCTGCGTAATCCTGATGCCGGTAATTTTACCTGCAATTAAACTGGGCTCCTTTTTTCGCTTAGTTTTCCGTCTTGAAGCCGGTGAAAACAACATGACAGAAGACGAACTGCATAATGCGCTTTTGGAAGGAGAAAAATCCGGCATTGTAGAAAGCAGGGAACGCACAATGGTAGAAGGCGTCTTTTATCTAGGCGATCGCGCTGTCGGCGCTTTTATGACTCACCGATCGGAAATTCAATGGCTTGATGTAAACTCGCCGTATGATGAAATAAAGGCAAAAGCGCTGGAGTACCGCCAACAGCGCTGTTTTCCTGTTGTAGACGGAAACCCTGACGAGATTATCGGAGAGGTTTATCTTGAAGATATAATTCTTGATGCATCTGCGGAAAATCCCAATGGGTTACGCGCAATTATTAAAAAAGCGCATTTTATTCCCGAAACCATGTCCGCCCTTAACGCTTTTGAATCTTTCAGGCAGGGTCAGTCGAATTTTTTGTTTGTAATGGACGAATACGGCGGACTTGCCGGAGTAATTTCAATAAGGGCGTTAGTTGAAGAAATTGTCGGCGAGCTTTCCGCGCCTTTGCAGAAAGAACGGGGNTTTATTAAGCAGGAAGACGGCAGTCTGCTTGCAGACGGCACATTGAACATTGACGATGCAGTAAAGCTGCTTTCACTCACAGGCATAGATGAAGACGGCGATTATCATACNCTTGCCGGTTTTATTTTAAATATCGCAGGAGAACTGCCCCGTAACGGGGACTGTTATGAGTATCAGGGCTACCGTTTCAAGGTAAAGGAAATGGACGGCAACAGGATAGACAAACTTCTTATCAGCAGAATAGAACAATAAGTCTAATCCAAAACAGGCGCGCATATTTGACCGCCGTACAGTTCTTTCGGCATCACCTTAATTTTTAACTTTTTTTCCAGCGACGCAAGAAGGCGCATCTGCGTTTCATCGCCGATTGTAACCATTATGCCGCGCTTCCCCGCCCGTCCCGTGCGTCCGCAGCGGTGAATATAATTTTCACTGTCCTGCGGTACGTCAAGCGCTATGACATGAGTAACATCCTGAACATCAAGTCCTCTGGCCGCTAAATCTGTGGAAACAAGCGTTTCGATCCTGCCGTCTCTGAAAAGATCAAGCGCTTCTTTGCGCTCCGTACTCGTCAGCGGCTTTTTATTCATTTTTCCGAAAAGACCGGCAGCCGGAATATGATGATATTGAAGCTGAGAAAGAATCTTTCCCGCTTCATCGCCCTTGCTTGTAAAAACAAGAGCCTTNATTCGGTGTTTTTTGCTTTTTGAGGGTTTATTCTTTAACGCGGCAAGCAGTGAGCGCAGAGTTTGAACCCTGCGCCGTTTTTCGCTGAAAAAAGCCCAGTGTTCAATCCGTTCCCTTAAAATTTCATGATCGCTGCTTTCTATTAATTCTGCGGAAGAAAACAACTGCCCCAACTGAGAGCAGATTTTTTTTCCTACCGTTGCNGAACAGGCTGCAAGGCATAATTTTTTTTCAGTTCGGTTCTTTGTTTCACGTTCAATAATTTTCAATAGTTCTTTTGTTTCTTCAAGACATTCCTTCACTGTAAGCCTGTCGGCTTCGTCCAAAACAAGATATTTTAAATTCCTTA
>WRGH01000057.1 GCA_009787285.1 Brevinematales bacterium | reverse complement strand
ATTTCTTCAAGCTTCTGCGCTTCTTCCTGCCGTTGCCCAAGGTCCCTTTCGCGTTCTGCCAGTTCCTGTTCTTTTTGGCTGTCCATCGGCTGTTCTCTTTCNTGGGCTATCTGTCTTTCTTCCTGCCTGATGGCTTCCTGTTCAGACTGTGCGCGNCTCTGTGTTTCTTCCGCTTCACGTTCTTTTAAATCGACCATATCCTGACGCTGCGGTACGCCAAGATCATCCTGCTTACGCAATTCTTCTATAACTCGGCTGTCGGAAATTACGGAAGTATCAACTGAGCTTAAGCCGCCGTGTCCAAGCGGGATAACTATTAACGTTCTTCCCGGCCATTCGTCATAACGAATTGAAAGCCCTGCCTTATCCCTGACAAGATAATTAATCACAGGCGTTTTATATCTTTTTACAAAGTAATCCCAATTGCCGCGGTATACCGCATTGTAGATTGTAATATATTCCGCCAAAAGAGCCGCNTCTTTTTCGCTGTAGTCATACGCAGCCTGTAAGTATCCTTGAATAATTGTGCGAAGATTTCTGATGTGGTCTACGCCTGTATCCACTCCAAGACCGAAAATATCGGCGTCCAGCTTGCCGTCTTCATAAGCTGATACACTGTGAATGACAAAATACCTGTTTGATGCGCCTGTTTCAAACCTGTAGGAATATTCCCTTCTTTGTTGAACAGTCATTCCTTCCAATGTAGATGCAATACCTTTTTCCCTTTCGGAAATCTGCCGTCCCAATACTACGCCGATTTGACGAATCTCTTCTTTCGTATCAATACGCGAGTGCGGACCTTCATAATTTAAAAAAACTACGGGAGGAAGATTGCTTAATTCATCTTCATCTACTTGGGCGTGGACTGTTACTGCTAATCCGGCCAGCATTATAGTAAAAGCCCAGAATTTTAACAAAGAATATTTTGGCATTTTCATTGTAAAGCTCCTAATCTTATTATTTTATTATATATTAAGGAAATAGTACATAAATTATACTACGAACAAACAAAATTTGCTTGATATTTAAATTAAATAATATTACAATTTGTAATACGACAACAAAAATAATGAAATATGACCAAATTACTACTGTCAGGCTCCCTATGGAAACCAGAAATAAACTTTTGACTATTGCAAAAGTCAAAAATAAGACAAAGTCGGAAATTATCATAGAATCGCTTGAAATGTACTATAAACAGGAAGAAAACGAAATAGATTCATATACTTTGGGACTGCCGTATTTCGGCAAGTATGATTTGGGTCCGTGTGATCTTTCAATCACATACAAGCAGCGCATAAAAGAGAAGCTCTATGCCGGACAGAATTCTTATTGATTCAGGCCCCCTTATTGCCCTTTTTCATTCGGGTGATAACCACCATAAAAAAATACGGGATTTTCTTGCAAAGAAAAAGTATTTGTTTATAAGCACTCTTGCGGTTTTTAGCGAAGTTTCCTATTTTTTAAGCGCCAACATTAAGGTTCAGCGGGATTTTTTCGATTGGGTGATGTGCAGGGGAGTTATTATCAGCGACATAAATCAGCACGATATGCCCCGCCTTATCGAATTTACCGAAAAATATTCCGATCTGCCGATGGATTTTGCAGACGCTACCCTGGTTATTACCGCTGAAAAAACCGGTATCCGCCAAATTATAAGCATGGACAATGATTTTGAAATTTACCGTCTGCCGGGCAGAGAAAAGATACACAATGTTTACAGGAGCTAATAATAGTGAGTAAGGTAAAAATTTTAACGCAGCGATGCCAGTTCTTTTAAGGCTTGTCTTCTTATTGCGGACGGCTGGTTATTCTCGCAGAGCAGATTGAGTATTTTGATTCCTGTTTGACTTAGGGGAGGTCCTGAAAAACGGCAGAGCGATCCTGTTGCCGAAGTTATTGCAGATAACACCTGCTCGTCCCTTATGCTGCTCTGGGTTACTGAATAGAGAAAAGTCTGTATTGCAAGACCGTCAGGGTCTGTACCGATAGCTCCTATAGCGGACGCGGCGGCGGCTTTTATAACAGGCTCGTTATCCCTGTTAAAAATATTTACAAGCCATGAAATTGTATCCCGTGAACCTATNTTTCCCAAAAGATGCAGCGCGGCTGTTCTGTACTGAATATGCTCCTGATTTGCAGATACGGTCAGCAGGAAAGTTGTCCATGCGCCTTCATTTGGACCAACCCTGCCAAGTTTTACGGCGGAACTTATTTGATCCAGCGTTCTTTTTATTTCATATTCAGAAAGCGGAATTGACGGCATATAAATTGCCTGAGGACTGCCCATTTTGTAAGAACCTTCGGGAAATATCCCGTAAAAACTGTTTCTTGCGGGTAACGGGCGGTTTTCTGTTTTATATGCATAAAGTATCCAGTCCTTTCCTCCTGAATAAAGCAGTCCGTTTTCATCAATAGCGGGAATGGAAGCGGAATCTTGCAGATTTATCAGCCANAATCTTTTGCCGTCATGTGAAAAACTTGTCGCTCCGTTTTTACTTAAAACGTATATGCTCCTTTCGTCAAAAATAATTTCCGCTTCCGTTTCCCTCTTGCCGCTTTTCAATAAGCTCTCCCTGATGTGACTGTCGCCTTCCCATAGGATTTTTCTTTCATTTATCGAAACGAATGATATTCTGCCGTCATTTAAAACTGCCGCGATATTGCCGTTAATGTATGNCGCCGCAAGCGCGCCTGCAGNAAATTTCGGCAAAAGCGAAAACTGAATTTCATTTTGAGATGACATATACCAGTCTTCGGCGGCTCCTATAATTTCCATGCTTCCGTCAGTATAAATCGTCATGATCCTGTACTGATCAAGGGAAACAAGGATTGCAGGTTTTTTTGAAAGCATCCATATATGGGAATTGCCAAAAGGATCAATACGGTATACTTCGTTATTTTCAAGGGCGAAAATTATTCCTCCGCCGCGATCTATAACCGGAGCAACGGAAATGGCAGTTTCAAATTTTCTTGACCAAAGTAGATTTCCCGACGCTGTATAGCAATAAATATTTTTTCCGGCCGGCGCAAATAACCTTCCGTCCCAGCCTGTAATTACTCTTGAGCTTAAAGGACTTTCCTCATTGCGCCGCCATAATTCCCGTCCTGAGCGGTTTACCGCTATCAATATACCGGTTGTCCTTGAAAAATACGAAGTGCCTTCCGGTGATCGCGTAACATAGGGGCTTATTCTGCCTCTTGCGGAATAGTTCCAGATAGGCGCGCCGGAAACAGAGTATGCCTTAATATTACCGCCGTCGAGAGCGACGACAACGGATTGCGCCTGTACGCTTGGCATTGACAACACTGAGCCGCCAAGCGCCTGCCGCCAAAACGGTTCGGAATTTGAAAGATTCTGCCCTTGATTTGCAGCATTATTTTGAGAAAAAACAGAACCGGCGCATAAAACGGCGCAAAACAGTAATAGCCGATTTTTAACNAAAACGTACATTCAAATATATTATACAATAATTTTCACGCACAGGCACTGGTGTATATTATAAACNTGTTTTTTATACATGGAATTTACGCAAGTTTTCAAAAACAGCAAGGCTTTCTATATGCGCAGTTTGGGGATAAAAATCAAAAAGTTTAAGTTTTATTAATTTATAGCCGCCGTTTACTAAGATTTTGGAATCACGGGCAAGAGACGCAGAGTCACAGGAGACATACGCCAATATAGGCGATCCGTATTGCGCAAGGGAAAGAGCAAAGTTATAAGCCAAACCCGCTCTCGGAGGATCTGCAACTGCAAAACCAAACTTAAATTTATTGCGTTGTATTGTCTTTTCCCATACATTATCGCGTAATGCAAAAAACTCCGCATTCTTTCCCTTTAAATTTTCTCTTGCAATGCTGACTGCCTTTTTATTTTCTTCCATAAGGATAACTTTTGGGAAATTTTCCTGTATGAAAAGCGCAAATGTCCCGACGCCGCAGTAAAAATCCGCGGCGGGAAGGGTAGTATCGGCTGTCTGTGCAATTTCGATAAGATTCAATACAAGTTTTTCCAGCATGGAAATATTACTCTGAAAAAAAATACCGGCGTCAAGAATAACATCTCTGTCAAGAAGCCTGATTTTTCCCTTTTCAATACCGTTTTCGCTTAAGAAAATACCGTTACAGGAAAAAACAGTAAACCTGTCCTTTTCAGGCGGCAGAGGTAAATTTTTTTCTTCCTGTAAAAGTTTTCTTATGCCGTTTTCCGCAACAGGACAATCAGTAACGGCGATTATTTCTCCGCTCCCGCGCCCCATTAATCCGAACATGCGGCTGTCGTTTTTTGCCTTTTCTCTCAGACAGTGAAACTGCATTCTGTTACGGTATTCAAGAGGCGCGGAAGGGACTATTTCCAACTGCGGCAATTCGTTTATTTCAAAACCGCCAATTCGTAAAAATGAATCTTTCAGGATAGCGGCTTTTGCGGCAAGCTGTGCATTGTATTCAATATGTTGAAGATTACACCCGCCGCATTTGCCGTAAAATTGACAAAAACTTTTTACTCTCACAGGAGAAGGTTCGACAATTTCCAGTAATTCCGCCCTTGCCCATGTTTTATGTTCTTCAATAGTGCGGCATAGGACAGTTTCATCAGGCGCTCCGCCCTCTACAAAGAGAGGTTTTCCGTCCGAACGGCCAAGAGCGTCTCCTCCCGGCGCAATACTTTCAAGCCTTATTTTAATTACGTCATCTGCCGCCATATATCTTTTCTTAAATTTGTTTTATGCCCATTTGCTTTATAAAGCTTGTGGAATCTATTACTTTTGTCTCATTGGGGTTTATATTTTCATAGCTTTTTGTGAGTTTTAACAGCAGCTTTATTTTAGCGATAGCGTCATTGCGCCAGATAGAATTGGGATATTCAAGGATGACCTTTGTAAAATAATGTTCAGACAGATAAATGGACAATATTATATTATTTAAAGCCGGCATTAATTCATTATAAGGTTTCAGCGTAAAACTATTATCAGCTTTACGTTTATAAATAAAATTAGGGTGAATATTTTTATAATATTTTATGCCTAGTTTATAATATATGTAATCCTGATTTTCCAGTTGTACAAGGCCGTTTTCTGATTTGTTTGAAACATCAATGATAACATCCTGTTTGTTTCTTGAATATATTTTTAAGTCGTTGAGTATATTAGTCAATTTCCTTGTAATCTCGTTATTAACGGTTTGTAAATTTGTATCTTTGGATAAATCAGGATGATATTTTTTTATAAGCTGTTTAATAAGTTTTTTAATGTCTTTATTCATGATCAAAGCCTGAAAAAATACTTTCTAAAAAAGCGGGTATTGCGGTTTAAGGGCTGTTTCACCCAAAAACAGCTTAGAAATTATCCGTTAATTTCCTTGTCGCTGAGCAAGCCGTTTTTTTTCTGGGCTGCGATGTAAGCCGCATAAAGCTTGTCATAATGGGCAATATGGCTTAATATCCAGTCTCTGAGGATGCGGACAAACTGGTTTGGTACAAATTTTTTACCGTAATTATATTCTTTTACCGATTCAAGAATTTCCCGTATCAATGTTTCGTGCTGTTTTACGTGCTCATGATAATCGGGATAATTTACCCGCTGCAGCAGTTCCTGCTCGGCTCCGAAATGGAAACGGACATACGCAACCATTCGCTCCATAGTTTCCTTGAATACGCTCTCAAGCGTATCTTCTTCGCTCATACAGGCGTGGAAAAGTTCATTGGTAAGGGAAAAAAGCTCCTTGTGCTGGCTGTCAATCAAATGAATTCCTATAGCGTACTTTTCTTCCCAGATAACCATATCCGTATTATCGTTTATATTTATCATNCATATATTATATTTGTGTTTTATATAATGATCAACTTGGCAAAATTAACGCCGGGCAAAAGCGGCGGCAGGCGCTCCGCCGCCGGAATACANGGCTTAGAGTTCTTTTTTTAGGACGTAATTATCAGCCAGAATGCCTGTTATCAGCTTCCCTTTCATGTCCAACTGTATCAGCTTATTTTCAGCTACTTTATAGTAACTCGGNGCGTCAGCTATCTCAATATGAATAATGTTCCCCGTATCATCCCACCTAAACGATCCCGGAAAGGTAAATGTGTTATTAGGTTTGCCAATNTATTCATACGTCAATTCATAGGTATTATTCTTGTTGAGTTTCATGCGGACATTGATGCCCTCCCCGTCTGCCGCTGGTATTGTACCGGTATACACTCCGGCCCAATCAAGACTGATTCTTGCATTGTTAATATCAACAACCTTGCCGTTTGAACGGCATGAGCTTAATCCGAATATGGCANAGACAGCCATAAGTAAAAAAATAATAAATGTTTTTTTGTTCATATATACCTCTGTACTTATTATATAATAAATATAAAAAAAATTAAGGTAAAAATCGAAGAAATATGGATGTTAACTTACTCAGATGCCGGAAAAGTAAAAAATTGTAGAAAATTAATTTTCATATGTCATAATTTTGACTTTATTAAAAGTCAAATAAACTTACCGCGTTGATATTGGTTATATTGATTAGAGGAACCTCAATTAAATACGGAGGAATTTATGAACACCGGCATAAAAAAGACTATAATGAAAATTACCCTGCTCCTTATTCCGGCGATATTTTCTTTTACCGATGATATTTCAATTGCAGACAATGTACCTTTCAGCAAAGTCCAACGTATAGACTGGAACTTAACAGAAGTAAAAAGCGGGTCTGCGGTTGTTATTATAGACAGGACTAAAGTACAAAGGGAGATTTATTCCATCAGGTTTCATGAAGACCGTATACGCGGCAGAGGCGCCGACAATATCTATTTCGCTCCCTATACTGCGGGCGTAAATAATTCTCTTTCGATTAGAAAAATTGCCAGTACATACATGGTTCCCGTATTTGAAATGGAAAATTTCAGCGAGTACGAATATTTCCGGCATTTGGAAAAAGTGTACCGCTGGGAATTTCACGACTGGAAACTAAAATTGTATACCTACGATGAAAACGGCGAAGATGTAATTTTGGAATTTATTCCTATCTATAAATGATGTGCCCTTTTGCCTCGGCGGCACTATGAATAATCGCCGTCTTTATCTTACGGCGCGGGGTAAAGTTGTTTATTGCGCTGCAACAGATGCGGCGATCCGTTCATATACCATCATTCCATGCACTATTCATTATATCGGCGTTCACGCCACGCTGCGACAAGACCTAAAATCATAACCGGAATAATAACGATAAGCGAGCCAAGTATTACATTCATATAATTACTCCTTTTTTTCAGGGCATTATCCCCGCTTTTTTCTTTTGATACCAGCAATAGACCGGTTATACAGCATATTGCGGCTACCGCAAATCCGCCGATAAGCAGTATGGTATGCGGTATCTTCTTTAAATGTTGTCTGTTTCTTAGGTTTTCTCATAATTTGTTTAATTATTATACATTTATTGACGTAAAATTGCAATTTGCGCCTATAAGATATAGTTGATTAGTACGAGGTAATTCTTTTCAACGCAGAAGGTTAGTGCCCTTTTGCTAAAAAGATTAAAAATAATTTGCAATTTCCGCCATGTTTTGTTAATATTATCCTTATGAGCGCAAAAGCCGCCCATTATAACACACAGCAAACTCCTACGCAAAAAATGCCAAAGGCGTTTTTTGCGGGACCGTCGGCAATAACCATTACCCCCCCCCATACTTTTCACGCTCTTTAAATAACCAAATAGAGGGCTGCGCCCTCCGATTTACTCGCGCTCAGGTTTCCCGCCCGTGCAATCTGACCACTTATCAAGTGGTCAGACACAGCCTCGTTCCGTTCGTCAATAACATATATTCTCTCAATCTCTCATTATTTTGGTATAAAGCCGGATTTCCGCATTGGCGGAAAGACCGGCTTTTTTTATACACATCAACACGAAAGGAGTCTTATATGAAAAACACAAAAACTATCCTTGCAATGGCGATTGCCGCCGTTGCTCTCGTGCTGGCGGCGTGCCCGCCCCCAGAGGACCCGCCCCCGCCCGTAAAGGCGGGCTTGTACGCCAAAGCGCCGCCCATTACCGCGGACGACACGCCCATTAAAACCGACTTTACGGAGGCGATTGCCTACGCCAATGCCAATGGAGGAACATTAACCCTGCTGGTAGGCGCTGACGTAAGCAGCGCAACAGTTACCCTGAGCAAAAGCGGCCTTAATCTCTGGATTGAGGGACTGGGCGCTAACCGGACCATCTCCCTTGCGGGCACAGGTCGTCTTTTTAGTCTCACTGGCAGCAGCACCCTGACCTTGGGCAAAAACATAACGCTTAAAGGCGTGTCTAACAACGAGGCTCCCTTAATATATATTTATAACTCGACTCTGGTAATGAAAGCTGGCTCGGTCATTACCGGCAATACCAACACCGATGGGTCTGGCGGCGGAGTGAATGTGAACACTGGTGGAACCTTTAACATGGAAGGTGGGGAAATCAAAAACAATACCGCTAACATCACCTCCTCCGGCAGCCGCAATGGCGGCGGGGTAACTGTGCAAGCCAACACTAGCACTTTTAACATGTCTGGCGGGACTATCACCGGCAATACCGCTAAAACCAATGGCGGCGGGGGGTATGTGTCGTATGGCGCCAAATTTAACCTGAACAGCCCGGCAAAAACGTCGAATATATCCGGCAATTTCGCCCCTGCCGGTACAGCCAACCAGGTGGCTAAGGCGACCGGCGAAACGGGGGGGATAATTGGCGGCACTGTCGGGGTAACTGAAGGCTGGTAAAACCGGCGCGGGCTATCGGTAACGCAAGCGTGCTTGGCACCTTAATTCCGCAGCGTATCCGCTGTCAGCGGGTGCGCTGCGGATACGCAAACCAAAAACGGCGAAATAACGGAATAATTGTAAGCGGTCAGGCGACTCCGGTTGTAAAAAATGAAAGGATATAATAATCCGTTTATATGTACGCCGATGGAGGTAGTGGAATATTAGTGATTTTGAGGATCAATTGGATTTAATAATTATTATAGTTGTTCGGAAACTGCGTATCAATGATACGATGCTTCTGAACAACTTCCGTATAATATAAAAAAACCATGTCAAAAGTAAAACTTAATCCGCATAAAACCAAAAATATCCTTAGGCGGGCAGCGTGTACAAGCATAGTAATTAGCTGACGCCGAAAGATTGCTATTGCTCTGTGTTGGAAAGACTTTGTACTGCCTGCCGTGAGATATTTTTTATTTGTTATTAATCAACTTTATTCATGTACTTTTCGATATATTCCTGCTTGACACGTAACAAATCTTCACGGGGAATTTCCTTAAGANCCTTCCAGCCAATATCCAGAGTACGCGCTATTTCGCGGTTATCTTGTTCGCTTTGCGTCAGGAATGTCTGCTCGAATTTTTCTCCGAATTTCAGATACTGTTTGTCGGTAGCGGATAGTTCTTCTTCGCCGATAATCGATGCAAGATTGCGTATCTGTTTCACCCTTGCGTAAGCCGCAAAAAGCTGGCTTGCTATGTCCTTGTGGTCTTCCCTTGTCATGCCCTTGCCTATTCCGTCCTTCATAAGACGTGAAAGACTCGGAAGTCCTGCGACCGGCGGATAAATACCTCGCTGGAAAAGCTCGCGGTCAAGAAC
>WRGH01000056.1 GCA_009787285.1 Brevinematales bacterium | reverse complement strand
TTTATAGAAAAATTAGCAAAAAAAAAGACGATGCGCCTGGACGTCCGGTTTTTAACCCGATTGCGCATCGTCTGATTATGAGAGGTAGTCCCTCCCGGTATTTTAATATCGGCCTTATTTGCATGAGACTTTAGCTTAAAGAGACGTTTTTGCCCAAAAAATGTATTATTGACATTTTTATTTTTCCGGTGTATTCTATTTTTGGAAAGCCTAAAATAGGAATTCCACCATAAAATAACCCAAAGAGGAGGCCAGCGTATGGCAAAAGTTGAGTTGAAAAGTATTTCCAAGGTGTATGATGGCGGTGTTCGCGCGGTAGACAATGCCAACATTGTAGTCGAAGACAAGGAATTTGTAGTTTTTGTAGGACCTTCAGGCTGCGGTAAATCTACAACACTCCGTATGGTTGCCGGTCTTGAAGACATTACCGAAGGCGAATTGCTCATTGATGATGAAAAAATGAACGATGTTCCGCCCAAGGACAGAAATATCGCGATGGTATTCCAGAACTACGCTCTTTATCCGCATATGTCAGTTTATGAAAATATGGCATTCGGCCTGCGTATTAAAAAAGTACCTAAGGCTGAAATTGATAAACGTGTTCATGAAGCCGCCCGTATTCTTGACATTGAAAAATTTCTGGATCGCAAACCTAAGGCTCTTTCAGGCGGTCAGAGGCAGCGTGTTGCGGTAGGACGCGCTATTGTTCGTAACCCCAAAGTCTTCCTTTTTGACGAGCCTCTTTCCAACCTTGATGCAA
This sequence comes from Brevinematales bacterium, assembly GCA_009787285.1. GTDB lineage: Bacteria > Spirochaetota > Spirochaetia > Treponematales > Breznakiellaceae > WQXQ01. Next base: position 8,867 of record WRGH01000056.1, on the reverse strand, counting down.
AATTGCGTGTACAGATGAGGGCGGAACTTTCTGATCTGCACCTTCGCCTGAACGCCACAATGATCTATGTTACCCACGATCAGGTAGAAGCTATGACAATGGCAAACAAAATTGTAGTTATGAAAGACGGAAAAGTACAGCAGATTGGCTCGCCGTTGTTCCTCTATAACCATCCAATCAACAAATTTGTAGCCGGATTTATCGGATCACCTCCGATGAACTTCCTCACTGTTAAAGTAGTAGAAGAAGGCAGCTCGGTTATGTTGGACGAAGGTTCGTTTAAAATTAAGGCGGATTCGTCCCACAACGAATACCTGAAGAAATATGCAGGCAAGGAAGTGTTTTTTGGCATCAGACCGGAAGATTTGAATTATACTGAATCAGGCGGAAATAACAGNTTTACTGTGAAAGTTACAGTTGTTGAACCGTTAGGCGCCGATATTCATCTTTGGTTAACAACCGAAACCCAGCCGCTCGTTGCCCGTACAGAACCTAGCCACACTTTCAAGGTTGGCGATTCTGCTTCATTTATTCCAAGAATGGAAAAAGCGCGCTACTTTGACAAGGAAACAGAGCTGGCTATTATTCAGTCAAACGCATAAGTTGTCAGTCAGCAGAAAAAAGCCGCAGTTCACTGCGGCTTTTTTTATTGGAAAGCGGTGATCACCGCCGTTATAATAAATTTTCTTTCCAACGAAGATACCCGGCAGATTGCTGGTGGTATTTTCATTTTATTGTCTTTTTATATCCTTCTGACAGGTTGTTTTCACCTATACTTGCAATAATACCGCCGCCCTGGTTGCGGTATTTACCGGGGCTGATGCCTGTATATGCTTTAAATATCTTTGAAAACCAGCTTTGATCTTCAAAACAACAGCACGCGGCTATTTCGCTGAGTGGCATATCCGTTTCAAGTAAAAGACGGCTTGCTTTTTCTACTCTGAGTCTGTTCAGGTATTTTGACGGATTTTCTCCCATTTCTTCTTTGAAAATACTGCTGAAATACGGCGGAGAAAAACCCGCAATATCGGCAATTTCCTTTAAACTTATTTTCTTGGTGAAATTTTCCTGAATATAATTTTCTGCTTTTCGCAAAGCTGCTGCATGAGGGATTCCGTGGAAATATGATATAGCGTCCGATACGCGTCCTACAATGGTATGAATAATGTCAGTTAACTCTTCAATGGTTTTGGCTTCCTGTACAAGTTTTAGGTTTTGACTGTTAATTTCCATGGAAAGGTTTCCGTTCTTGGCGGGACTTATTTCCACTCTGGAGATCAGTACTATCAGCTCAGTTATGCGTAATTGTACATATTTAAATTGTCCGGGATTGGAAAAAAATACCATTGCCAAAAGTTCGTTTAGGATTTTTTTTGCTTCTATTGCATCGCCCTTGCGCAGAGCGGATATCAGATTCTTTTCCTTATCCAGCGGATAACCCGGTTTTTCTGAATTTTCACCGTATTGGTTTTTTATATCTTCGATTATTTTTGCTATTGTTTCCTGCTGTTCCACTCTTCTTTTAATAATCTCATGATAATCTTCGCTTCCTGAACTAAGGGATTCAGCGCACAATTGCATCATCTCCGCCATAGATTGGATTTTTTCCCCATCTGCGGCGGGAGATGCGCTGATGCGCTCCTTTAGCTCTTCTTTCGATTTTTCNCTATTGCACATAACATAAGTATCATTGGCATTTGAAAAAATGTCAACTGCTTTTTGTCCTTCAAACGAATAAACTCCCCCTCTTATTGCGCCTGAAAAATGCCCTTCCGTATATATTACGCTGACCCAGAAAAGCAAACCGAGACTGCATTGATACATATGANAGCTGCCTTTCTTGTTTGCTTCTTCTATGGCGCTGATGTGCATTTCATGGCACGGTTCCTGTTCAGGTTTGTATTTTTTACAGCAGGGGCAGATTGTTTTTTCAGGGCAATGTTCAATGTCATCCGGAACATGACTTTTGTATGTATTGTCATAAATGCAGATACTGCAGCCTGTNGCCTGATAATAATCCAGCATGACTTTTTTTGCTTTTTCAATAAAATCTTTTTCCTGTTGGTTGTTCGTCCTGTTTTTGTTTTCTTTCATTATAACCCTCCGTATTTACGCAGATATACCGGAAATACTTCCCTGATTACGGTATTTTCCTGGAGTAAAACCGGTATTGTTTTTAAATATTTTTAAGAACCAGCTTTGATCCTCAAAACCGCAGGTTTTGGCAATTACACTTATAGGCATATTTGTTGTTACGAGCAATACAGCGGCCTTATCTACTCTTAGCCGGTTAATATAATTGGAAAGATTTTCTCCCATTTCTTCCCTGAAAATAGTGCTGAAATACGGCGCGGAAAGTCCTGAAACATCTGCAATTTCCCGCAGACTAAGCTTTCTTGTATAATTTTCCCATATAAAACGNTCAGCTTTTCTGATTGCGGGAAAATGCCGTACTCCATGAAAGGAAAAAATCTTTTCCGCCATTTTTTCCGTGAAACATGATAGAATATCAGTTATTTCGCTGATATTTGAGCTTTCTTCAATCTTTTTTAGATAAAAATAATTTATCTCAAGTATAGAGTTNTCATTTATATCATTTGGATCTGACGCTGCTCTGGACAGCAATACCGCAAGTTCTATGGCTTTTAACCGTAAAACAGAAAAATCACATTTTACTTCCCTGTAACGGATATTTATCAATTTATAAAGAATTTTTATGGCTTCCTTATTGTCTCCCCGTCTGAGATTCGCCAGTAATATTCTTTCCAGAATTATTGAATAAGCGTCATTTTCCGGTTTTTCATCATTTTCAAATTCCGCAGGCGCGGCTGTATATTTTATGCAGTCGAGGCAAGTATTGCGTCTGGATATTTGATCCGCGCAGATTACCATCATTTTAGCAAGAGCCTTTATTCTATCGCTGTTTTTTATTGTGCCTTTGATGCCGCCTGAAATAAGCGCTCCTGCAAGGCGTTCGCCTGAATAAAAAGGACTTGTCCAAAAAACAAAACCCTGCGGGCATAAATAAATATAGGACCCTCCAAGCAGTCTTGCTTCGTTTACTGCCTTCATGTGTAAAAACATACAGTTGTTTTTGGAAGCTGCTGTAACATTGTTTTTGCAGTGTTTGCAAAAATCATGTTGATATGAACTGTTATTACAGTTGGAGTTCACTACAGAAACTGCGCAATTTGCCGCTTTTTCATATTGTTTGGCGATTTTTCCGGCTTTAAACAACAGCGGCTCCAGATCGCGGCGTTGGATAATACTTGGTAATTTTGACATTTTTAGCCTCCTTATTCCATAAAACTTAAATAAATTACAGCGGACAAAATACACCCTTTTTACAAAAAAAATGTGCTGGAAAAAAGAGAAAGAAATGTTTATACTTGGTTAATTAATGNATAATAAACAGAAAATAAAAACCGCTCTTGAAAAAATGATTTTATCAGCTTCAGGCTGGCGTGGAATTTTTTCTTCATGCGGAAATGAAGAGGATACAACAGATAAAATAGATGAGACTCATCGTATAATTTCAGCAGCGGCGGCGTTTATTTTTGCCGAATATATGCACAGTATCCATGCGTCATCTGCAAATTCGCAGAAAGNATTAGTTCTTATGGGAACCGATACGCGCCCCACAGGAAAGGCGATTGTTAATGCTATGATTCCGGTCTTGCTTGCCTTGGGCTGTAATGTACAGTACGCAGGAGTTACTGCCGCGCCTGAAATTATGGCATGGGCGAGAAAGCGAGGTTCAAGCGGAACTGCCGTCGGTTTTATTTATATTTCGGCAAGCCATAACCCTATAGGTCACAACGGTATTAAATTCGGCCTTGCAGACGGCGGCGTTTTGGCGGCGGAAGAAACTGCAAAACTTATTGTTAATTTTCGTTCTTTTTTTGAAAAAGACGATTTTATTAATAAAATTGAATCGCTTGTTTCATCGGCAGACGCTGTGCTGATTCGACAAGTTTACTCAGGATGCACAGATGCAAAAAAAGAGGCGTTAAATGCCTACTATGACTTTTGCGGCAATGTCGCATGGGGAGACAAGGATAGCGGCGGCGCTTACGCTGACAGTATTTCTGATATTGCCGCTGTAATAAAAGCCAATATTGCAAAGCAGCCTCTTGGTATAGTTTGTGATTTTAACGGCAGCGCAAGGACAGTATCTGTTGACAGAGAATTTTTTACCGCTCTTGGACTTAAGTTTGAATATATCAACGGCGAACCCGGGCAGATTGTCCACCGTATAGTTCCCGAAGGAGAGTCTCTTGAGCCCTGCCGTTTACTGCTTGAAAAAGCGCATGAGCGTGATGCGTCATTCATGCTTGGCTATGTGCCTGACTGCGACGGCGACAGGGGAAATTTAGTTATATGGGATAATTCAATTAATAAAGCCCGTTCTCTTGAAGCGCAGGAAGTTTTTGCGCTTGCCTGTGTTGCGGAACTTTCTCATCTTGTATGGACTGGCGGGCTTTCTTTCAATAACGGTAAGCCCCTCGTAAAAGCGGCGATAACGGTTAATGACCCGACATCAATGCGCGTAGACAGAATAGCCGAAGCGTTCGGAGTTTCCGTTTTCCGCGCCGAAGTTGGCGAAGCCAACGTAGTGGGTCTTGCCCGCCGTCTGCGTGAGCAAGGGTACATTGTGCGGATTTTGGGCGAGGGTTCCGCAGGCGGAAATATCACCCACCCGTCGGCTGTACGCGACCCTGTGCACACGGTTCTTGCTATTGTTAAATTGCTTGCATTAAGATCAAATGCTGGAAAACCCGGTCTTTTTAACATTTGGTGTGAACGTTCCGGACAGGAAAAAAAATACCGTGATGATTTTACGCTTGTAGATATTATCGCAAGCCTGCCGCAGTTTGTAAGTACCAGCGCATATTCAGAGTCTGCCGTTTTACGCATAAATACGAAGGATCATACCCTGCTTAAAGATCGGTATCAAAAAGTGTTTTTACGCGAATGGGAAGAAAAAAAAGACGAATTNAAAACACGCTACGGTATTTACAGCTGGGAAGCGATTGCATATAACGGATTGAATGAAAAGCGAAATCAGTCTAGATTTGGGGAAGCCGGTAAGGGCGGTCTTAAAATCTGCTTAAAGGACGGTACGGGCAGGGAAATAGCCTATATCTGGATGAGGGGTTCCGCTACGGAGCCTGTCTTTCGCATTATGGCGGATACGGAAGATTTTGAAAAAAAAGGCAGGCAGTTAGAACAGTTTTTACTCGACTGGCAGCGCCGCATGATAGNAGAAGCTGACAAATAGCCAAGAAGGAGTTATCATNACCGCTTCGCGGTGATGTTCAATTTGACTGCGCGGTCATGCGACCGCACTAAAGAGAGGTTAATAATGGGAGTACGTGGTGAAATCTTTTCCAGTAAGGTAATGCTGCAAAACAGAACGTATTTTTTTAATGTGAAAGAAAATCGCATGGGCGATCTCTATCTTAACATTGTAGAAAGCAAAAACCGCGACAATGGCGGTTTTGAACGGCAGTCTGTAATTTTGTTTGCCGATGATTTACAGGAATTTTTAAAAGGTTTTGATGAATCACTTAAGGTGCTNGAAAAAGCTGTGCGTGATAAACGTCATTCAAAGCCAAGACGGAATGATGACGATGCAGCCGGTGACACACGACATTCACCAAGGCGTAATTCGGAAGATGCCGGCAGCACACGGTACAATGACNNTAAGTACAACGAAAAGAACCGGCAGGGGAAAAGACGCGAAGACGGAGATAGCCGTCGGAAAAAAAACTGGTCGGAGCATACCCATTCAGGTGATAAAAATACGAGAANACAAAAACCGCAGCGTGAATTTGACCGTAAACCTGATTTTGGGCATAACAGTAAACTTGACGGAAATAAACGGATAGTAGTTAAAAAGAAGCGCTAGTTANCTTACTTTGAAACTCATTCTTTGTATCGGCGAAGGACCGTATTTTTTAATTAATTCGCGGTGTATCTTTGTGGGATAGCCTTTGTGTTTTTCATAACCGTACTGCGGATAAAGAAGCGCCATTTCATCCATTAAGCTGTCNCGCGCTGTTTTTGCAAGAATTGAAGCCGCCATTACTTCATGTATTTTTGCGTCAGCTTTAATCATTGCCTTGCATGAAACGGGAATATCAGGNATATATATCCCGTCTACAATGACGGAAATATTCTCAGGCAGAATACCGGCATTTTTAAATTTTTCGTATTTGCCCATTTCGTTAAACGCGCGTTTCATGGCAAGTAAAGATGCCTGCAAAATGTTGATACTGTCGATTTCTTCGTGCGAAGCCCAGCCAATCCCCCACGCAAGCGNGTTTTCGCATATCAGCCGCCGCAGTTCTTCGCGTTTTGCGGCGGATAATTTTTTGGAATCGTTTAAAAGTTCACAGGGNAAANCATCGTTTAAAATAACCGCGGCGGCGCAGACAGGTCCGGCAAGCGGNCCCCGTCCCGCTTCGTCAATTCCGCAAATTAAGGGTGTGTTATAAGCCATGAATCCGCCGCTGTATTAATTTTCTGTGATTATGTTCATGAATTCACGCAGCTGCGGATCGTGTTTATAGTAATATTCTTCAAGTTCTGTTTTTGAAAGCCCCACAAGTTCGTGGCTTAAATAATGTATCCATGAATTTTCATCATTAATTGACATTTCATGCTTTCTGCACCAGTAATCGGGCTGAAACGGAAGCTGTTCATTTTTATCAACAAANTATTTGTAATCGTGAACCGCTATTTTTAAATCTTTGCGCGGAATTCCCTTATCGGTAATTATCTGCGCCAGATGATTAATAGTTTTTCCTGAGTCAAAAATGTCGTCTATNAAAAGCACCTTATCACCGACACGCAGGTAATCAGGCGAATATGTCCAGCCGTCAACCTTGGTTTTTTCNGCTTTTCCGACATCGGTGTAAGATCTTGCGACAACTGCGGCATAATACACAGGGTGTTGATCCTTTCTTACGGCCTTGAAGTATTCGCTGATCACATTGCCAATGTAGGCTCCTCCCCGCAATGAAACATAAATAACATCGGGGATAAATCCTTCGCTGTAAATTTTATGCGCAAGTTTCAGCGCGTTGTTCCGTTCTATGTCAAACTGGAGAAATTCCTTGATCATAATTTACCTCTTGTACTTGGACGCAGGAAACCAAAAAAGCTTCCGCATAATCCTCCTATAATATGGGCAAATTGGGAAATATTGTCAGAACCCAATGAATTGACAAGCTGTACTCCCATGTAAAGAATCAGCACTAAAATAAACGTAAGGGGAATTTCGCCTCTGGAAAAATTTGTAAAAGAAGAAAGCAGAATCATCATAAAAACAACGCCCGAAGCGCCAAGCAGCGCAGTTCTGAATAAAAGCACATTTAATATGCCGGTTGCAAGAGCGGTAATGATTATCATAAATAAAAGGTCTTTTGAACCGTAATTTTCTTCAAGCATAGGGCCTATCAAGAGTATCAATGTAAAATTNTTAATAAGGTGAGTCCAGTTGGCGTGTCCGATTATATGCGTAAAAAGGTTAACCCAGTTTCTGAAACTGCCTGCGTGAAAATTTCCCCTTCCCGGAACCATAAACCATTTTTGGGTAAGGGTTGGAGTTAATGTCTGCGACAGCAATAAAACAAGAGCGCAGATTAATGTAAAGGTAAGGACTGTAGGCGCGTTGTACTTTATTCTCATAAATTTATTTCGATCTCCACAGGGCAATGATCCGAGCCTGTAACTTCAGGCCTGATGATTGATGATTTTACTCCGGGCATGAAGTCTTTGTCCACACAATGGTAATCCAGTCTCCACCCGACGTTTCTTTCCCGCGCGCCTCCGAAATACGACCACCATGTATAATGGCCTGCCTCTCCCGGATGAAAATAACGGAAGGTGTCTACATTCCCCGCTGCGGTAAATTTGTCCATCCATTCGCGNTCTTCGGGAAGGTATCCNGCGTGGTTTTCGTTCTCCTTCGGACGGGCAATGTCGATTGGCTTGTGGCAGACATTGTAGTCGCCGCAAAGCAGAAAATGCCGTCCCTTTTTTACAATGGATTTACACAGTTTCAGCATCGCATCGTTAAATGCAAGTTTGTAGTCAATGCGTTTTCGCTCATCCTGAGAATTTGGAAAATATGCCGCTATCAGGGAAAAATCTTTGTATTCAGCGACAAGGACTCGTCCTTCGCTGTCAAATTCATCCTTGCCCAAAAAATGCACGTCCTGCGGTTTTTCCTTTGTGTAAATTGCAACGCCGGAATAGCCTTTCTTCTTTGCGCTCGCCCAAAAAGTAAGGTAGGGTGTTCCTTTAACCGGAGGGTTTAAAAGCTGCGGCGAGAGCTGACCCGGTTCCGCCTTGGTTTCGTTCAGGCACAGTATATCGGGGTTTTCTTTTACAAGCCAATCGACAAACCCGTGTTTTTCAACGGCGCGTATGCCGTTTACATTCCATGAGATTATACGCATGAATTATTATACATTCATTTTTTATTTAAGCGAAGTTGCTCGCAGACCTTGTCATAATAATTGTTATTACCGCCAAGTGAATTAAGCGCCCAAAGTACGGCTCCCGCGACATTCGGCACGTTTAGAAGGTTATAGGTTATCCGCCTGCCGGAATTGTCATTTGATATTTTTTCCTTTAGCGAATCAACAAGGAAGGGGTGTTCTCCCTTTACAAACACGGAACCTGCGAGTACTATGTACAACTCTTCCTCAGGTGGGAAATGCAGTTCTTCTATCATGCAGGAAATTCCGTTTGCGTAACTTGCGGCAATTTCACGGAAAATACCGAATGCGACTTTATCGTTTTGTTTAGCCGCTTCGAACATCAGCGGGCTGCACTTGTAAATGTCAAAAGTACCG
>WRGH01000055.1 GCA_009787285.1 Brevinematales bacterium | reverse complement strand
TGAATTACGCGCAAGCGATCCGTCGCTTACAGGAGCGTTGGAGTTTGCTGCGAATAATATTTTTCGTTTTTCACAAAAGCAAAGAGAACAATTTACCAATTTTGAATACCAAATGGATACAGGACTTATTACAGGACAGCGGGTAATTCCTGTCGAAAGGGCGGCAATTTACGTCCCAGGAGGACGCTTTCCGTTGTTTTCTTCGGTGCTTATGTGCGTAATCCCCGCCTTTTGCGCCGGTGTAGATGAGGTGCTTTTTTCTTCTCCGCCGACCGTAAACGGACTTCCCGACCGGAAGATACTTGCCGCCGCCGCAATAGCCACAAAAGCCGCTGGAATAACAATTGCCGACAATGAAAATGCGCATAACAACAGGTTCAAGGTTTTCGCCGTAGGGGGAGCGCAGGCTATAGCGGCTTTTGCGTTCGGAACGGAGTCAGTTCCACGCGCTGATGTTATTGCAGGACCGGGAAACAAGTATGTAGCGGCGGCAAAACGCCTGCTCTACGGACAGGTAGGAATTGATTTTATCGCGGGACCGTCGGATGTTTTGGTAATTGCAGATAACACCTCTATTCAATCAGCGGATTTTATTGCGGCGGATATGATCGCACAGGCGGAGCATGATCCTGACGCGCGCGCCAGAGCCATTGTGCCTGACAGGGAATTTGCGGATAAAATCATTGCTGCAATCAAGAAGAGACTCACCGCCTGCCAACTGCAAGAACCGCCGGCGCTTCGCTGGAAAACGGGCTTATCATTGTCTGTAACAGTATGGAAGAATCGGTTCGTATCGCTAACAAAATCGCGCCTGAACATCTTGAGCTTCAAACTAAAGATGCGGACAATTGGATTCCTCAGTTAAAAAATTACGGCTCTCTTTTTATCGGCAGCCTTTCCGCAGAAGTTCTCGGCGATTATTCGGCCGGTATCAATCATACTTTACCGACATCGGGCAGCGCGCGCTTTACTGGCGGGCTTGCAGTGCGGCATTTCCATAAAACAGTTACCACCTTGCGCTGCGCCTCAGGCGAAGGCTTTGAAAAAACAAGAAACGCTGCGGAAATACTCGCCCGCGCTGAAGGGCTTGAAGGCCACGCGCAAAGCGCGGCGGCGCGTGGAAATTAAACCAACAACCCCGCCGCATGACAGCTGGGTTGTTGTCCTTAAAAATTCATACTTTTATTTCCACTGGTAAAAACCGGAAAAGTATCTATACAAACAAATAATAAATTGTGTAAAATTATTACAGGAGGAAACGAATGAAGAAGATTTTTGTGTTGTTTGTTGTGGCGCTTTTTGCTGCGGCGATGGCTTTTGCCGGAGGAGCGCAAGACGCCGATACCGTTACCATAGGCGCGATTTTCCCGCTTTCCGGGTCTGTTGCGTTTTATGGCAATGAATCACGCGATGGAGCTCTGCTTGCCATTGAGCAGATCAATGCGGCGGGCGGACTTCTTGGTAAAAAACTTGCCTTGTTATCGGAAGACGATGAAGGNGACGCTGCAAAAGCGGTAAATGCCCTTACAAAACTTACCACAAGGGACAAAGTTTCGTTTATCATTGGATCCAGTACTTCCGGTCCTACTCAGGCCATGAGTACTTTAGCTCAAAAGAACAAAGTTGTGTTGATCTCCCCTTCAGCGACCAATATCAATGTAACCAAGGCCGGTGATTATGTTTTTCGGGCTTGTTTTATCGATCCCTTCCAAGGTGTAGTGGGCGCTGACTTTGCTTATGGGACNCTGAAAAGCCGCCGGGCGGCAATTCTTTATGATGCGGGCGCCGATTATAATACCGGTCTGGCNGANGCTTTCAGGAAACAGTTCAAGGCGGTGGGAGGTCANATTGTCGCCGATGAAGCCTATCAATCAGGGGANGTGGATTTTAACGCCCAGATTACCCGGATTAGAGCGGCAAACCCTGATGTAGTGTACCTGCCTAATTACTATAATGATGTTTCGCTCCAAGCAAAACAGCTTCGGGATCAAAGGGTAACCTGCGCTCTTGTCGGCGGTGACGGCTGGGACAGTCTCACTGACAATGCGGGAGATGAGATACTTAATGGTTTCTGGTCTTCGGGATTTGCTTCGGATACAACAGACCCCAAAGGCGTGGCTTTTGTCAAGGCTTTCCAAAGCAGGTTTAACCGGCCCGCTTCACAGTTTGCCGCGCTTGGCTACGATACGATGATGCTTGTTATCGATGGTATTAAAGCTGCCGGATCTTTTGATCCGGCTGTTGTCAAAAGTGCCATGGCAAAGCTCAACGGTTCATATGTTACCGGTAATATCCGTTATGACTCTGACCGCAATCCGATAAAAGGCGCGGCGATTCTTGAAATTGTCAAGCGGAACGGTAAGCTTGTCAACGTATACAAGACAACGGTTAATCCAAAGTAAGAGAGAATGGGAAAAAGGGAACAAGGAACAGTGAACAAATAACAAATTGTTGTCTACAGGCTTAGTTATGCTTCATGCCTTTGTTATTTATTCTGTTATTTGTTCCCTGCCCTTATCCACATGATCGTATTACAGCAGTTTATAAACGGCGTGTCTCTAGGCTCAATTTACGCCTTGATTGCCTTGGGCTATACTATGGTTTACGGCATAGTCCTTTTAATCAACTTTGCGCACGGCGATATTTTAATGCTTGGAGCATATGCCGCATTTTTTGTATTGAGCGCCGTAGGCGCCGGGCCGGTTGGTATGCTGCTTGCCTTTGTGGTTTCAATGGTCATTTGCGCTACTTTCGGCATTTCTATTGAACGCCTTGCCTACCGTCCGCTCCGTTCCGCTCCGCGCCTTAATTCCCTGATTACAGCCATCGCCGTCAGTTTGATCCTGGAAAACGGCGCAAGGGTTCTTCCCTTTATCGGACCCAATCCTAGGCAGTTTCCCCGCCCGTCGGTAGTTAATATTAAAATAGCCGGGGAGCTTTCCGTCTCAAATATACAGATTATTGTGATACTTCTTTCAGGCTTTTTAATGCTTGCGTTAAACTACATCATCAATTACACAAAACGCGGCAAAGCAATGAGGGCTGTCTCTTTTGATATGCAGGCTGCAAGCCTTATGGGAATATCAGTTAACAGGATTATCTCCTTTACATTTGCCCTTGGGTCTGTGCTTGCGGCAGCCGGGGGCGTTCTTTACGCTTCAGCCTATCCTCAGGTAAACCCCATGATGGGCATGATGCCCGGTCTTAAGGCCTTTGTCGCGGCGGTGCTGGGCGGCATTGGCTCTGTTCCCGGTGCGATGCTCGGTGGTTTTATTCTGGGCATTGCAGAGACTTTTACTAAAGGATTTATTTCCAGCCAGTTCAGCGATGCAATTTCATTTTCAATTTTGATAATTGTCCTTTTACTCAGGCCGACCGGCATATTAGGCAAAAAAGCAAGGGTAAAGGTTTGATATGGTTCCCAGATTTCCGTTTCGTTCAACCATAGTATTGGCTGTTATTGGAATCCTAACAGTAGTTCTTCCGCTTTTGCTGATAAAGCTGGGAATTATTGACGCGTATACCTCTCGCATTCTTACAATGGGCGGGGTAAACGCAATAATGGCAATGTCAGTGAATATGATTGTCGGTATTACCGGACAGCTTTCTCTGGGNCANGCGGGTTTTCTTGCAATCGGCGCTTATTCCTGTATTTTTTTTAATCTNGATTTGGGGCTGCCCCTTCCGTTTGCGGCATTGTGCGCCGTTATTGTTACCACCTTTGCCGGTTTTCTCATTGGTTTTCCGGTGCTGAAGCTAACCGGGGATTACCTTGCAATTGTTACCTTGGGTTTTGGCGAAATAATACGCGTGGTATTTATCAACCTTAAAACCCTGACAGGCGGACCTAACGGAAGATCATTTACAACAAGCTTGGTGCTGAACAGCGAATTGGCCTTTGTATTCACAACAGCGACGCTGGTTGTTATTCTTGCGCTGCTGCAGAATTTTCTCCGTTCCACCTACGGCCGGGCGATCAAAGCGTGCAGGGAAGATGAAATTGCAGCTAACGCAAACGGAATTAATATTTTCCGTTACAAGATGGTCGGCTTTGTCATTGCCGCTTTTATCGCAGGTCTTGGCGGCTGCGTCTACGCGATGGTTGTCGGCTTTGTCAAACCGGATATAGCGCAGTTNCTCAGATCNATNGACTTTCTTATTTATGTCGTGCTGGGCGGCATGGGTTCCATGACAGGCTCTATTCTTTCGGCGTATGTTCTTACCTATTTGCAGGAATTCCTGCGTTTTCTGCAAGACTACCGTCTCTTGATATATCCGGTTATACTGATTCTTGTAATGCTATTCCGTCCTAAAGGTCTTTTGGGNATGAAGGAATTTTCCATAGTTGGTTTTGTTGATAAAATATACGGCAAATTTGTCAGGCGTGCAAAAAAGGGGGAGGTATGAACAAAGGCGATTTACGCTTAAGGGTTCAGGATCTTTCCATTGATTTTGGCGGGCTTAAAGCCGTAAGCGAATTTACCTGCGAGTTGTACCACGGTGAACTTGTCGGACTTATCGGACCGAATGGGGCAGGCAAGACGACGGTATTTAATATGCTTTCCGGAATATACGCCCCAACAGGAGGGGAAATTGAATTCCGCGACCGCAGCGGCAGCGCCTGTATTGTAAAAAAACTGAACCCTGCAAGGATGAACCGGATTGGCCTTGCCCGGACTTTTCAGAACATACGTCTGTTTTCCAATCTTTCTGTCGAGGATAATATCCGTATAGCATTACATTCCGGCAGAACCAGCGGCCCTTTAGACGCGCTGTTCCGCATGAAGCGCTTTCGTATTGACGAGGAGCGGATGCGCGCCCAGGCTGAGGAACTGCTTTCTCTTTTTAAGATTGAAAAAAAGAAAGATGAACTGGCGCGTAATCTTCCTTATGGAGAGCAGCGTAAGCTGGAGATTGCCCGCGCTATAGCTTCAAATCCATGCCTCCTCTTGCTGGATGAACCTGCCGCCGGAATGAACCCGCAGGAAACCGAAGAGCTGATGAAGATAATCAGATTTATCAGAAATGAGTTTCACCTAACGATTCTTTTAATCGAACACGATATGCGGCTGGTAATGGGAATATGCGAGCGGCTTTTAGTTCTGGATTATGGGAGGACTATCGCCACAGGCTCCCCTGAGGAAATTCAGCGGAATCCTGCGGTGATAAAAGCTTATCTGGGAACGGAGGCTGCCAATGGCTGAGACTCTTTTGAAAGTTGAAAACCTCGTTGTTAATTATGGGGCAATATGCGCCCTGAGGGGCGTCTCCTTTGATGTTACTAAAGGAGAAATAATCACACTGATTGGAGCAAATGGAGCCGGGAAAAGCACGACGCTTCACGCAATCTCCAATGTTATTAAGAAAACTTCAGGCACGGTGATGTTTGACGGCATTGATATAAGTTCTGTTCCGCCTGATCGCATCGTAGCGAGAGGACTTATGCAGGTTCCGGAAGGAAGGCGAATCTTTGCAAACTTGAGCGTTCGTGACAATTTGGAAATGGGCGCATATTCACGGCGCTCTGTTACTCCGGCTGAAAAACACGCCATTCGAAAAGACATGGAAAAAGTTTTTGATATTTTTCCCAGACTGAAAGAGCGCATACGTCAAGTGGCAGGGACTCTTTCAGGCGGCGAGCAGCAGATGCTCGCAATGGGACGCTCTCTTATGGCTAACCCACGTTTGCTGCTCCTTGATGAGCCGTCGATGGGACTTGCCCCAATCCTTGTTGACGAAATTTTTTCTGTCATCAGGGGAATCAATCAGACAGGGACAACAGTGCTGCTCGTTGAGCAAAACGCATACAAAGCCCTGAAAACGGCATCACGGGTGTACATCCTTGAGACCGGAGAAATTGTAAAAAGCGGAATGACCGCCGATCTGATTAAGGATGAAGCGGTGAAGGCTGCTTATTTAGGAGGATGACATGAAAGTATCCAAAATTATGACCAGAAATCCGGTTATTACCCATCCCGAACTTTCGCTGACCGATGCTCGTTCGCTGATGGACAAGGAGAAAATCAGCCACATACCGGTACTAAATAAAAACAATGAGCTTGTTGGTCTTATTACAAGGGCGGATCTGCTCAAAGCCGGTCCATCGCCGGCGACCAGTCTTGATATGTACGAGATTAGCTATCTGCTTTCTAAACTTACGGTGGAAAAAATAATGGAAAAAAAAGTAATCACCGTTCAGGAAAACGAAGTTGTGGAAGAGGCGGCGAGGATCATGGCGGACAATGGGATTGGCTGCCTGCCTGTGTTAAACGGTTCCCTTTTAACAGGCATTATTACCGACACCGATATTTTCCATTTTTTTATTAACGCTTACGGAGCGCGTCACAAGGGTATAAGGATAACCGTTAATTTCAAAGAAAAACGCGGCCAGCTTGCTGCATTTGCCGGAGCGTTGGCGGAAAGGGGGGGGAATATCGTTGCCTTTGTTACTTCAGAGGGTGATGATGTGGCTCACCGCCGCGCGACATTCAAGATTACAGAGATCAGCCGCGCCGCCGTAGAAGAAGCTGCGGGTATTATAGATGGCGCGGAAATTGAGGATATCAGGGAATAGTTGTTAAATTATAACTATTTATTCGTATTGAGGGGTTTAATACCCCGCCATTCATGGCGGTTAAAAGGATTAAACCCCGAATATAAATACCTTATGAGAACAACATACCACGTCCTTTTAGGGCGGGGTTGTTGATTAAATGATATTGTCATATAAAAATATATGCGTTTTATTTCATGTGTTTTTATTTCATTATTTTTAGCTGCATCGTTAACTGCTCAAGTTATTAATGAAAATGATCTAACTGTTAAAGTCGCATTGTTTGGACCCGGAGATGAAATATTTTCATGGTGGGGGCATATTGATTTAGTAATTGATGATGAAAGAACGGGGCGAAGCGCTTCATACGATTTTGGCGTATTCTCATATGAAGATAATAATTTTTTAAAAAACATTGTACTTGGCAGACTATTGTACAATTGTGAAACGTTACCGACAGAATATAATATTAACTGGTATATAACTAATAACCGTGATGTTACTATTTACACTTTGGATTTACCTCCTGAAAAAAAAGAAGAAATTCGGCAGTTAGCGGAAATGAGCCTGCTTCCCGAAAATCAATATTATATTTATCGCTTTTTTGATAATAATTGTACTACCCGCATTCGGGACATAATTGATATGGCGGTCGGAGGACAGCTAAAAGCTAGGTTTGCAAATGAAAAATTTCATTTTACCCTGCGGCAGCAAGTCCGCTGTAATATATGGTTTTCTCCCGTTATAGAGTGGTTTCTCTGTTTTTTTCTCGGTCAGAACATTGACAGCGAAATAACTTTTTGGGAAGCGATGTTTCTTCCTTCTGAACTTGCAGGTTGTATCAATGAACTTATGTATACCGACGAAAATGGTATTTCACGAAAACTGGTTTCAAATATGGAGACAATTTGCCGGTCGCAAGGCCGTTTTCCTGTACTGGATATCCCTGGAAAGCAGTGGCCGCAGGGATTTACAGTAGGCTTTATTGCCGCTCTTTTTCTGGTTTTGTTGTTTTTCGTTCAAGCAAAATTCCCCGCAATTGGTCAGGCGGCGCTGGGTATAACATACAGTTTGTTTGGTCTTTTATTCGGCGGGGCAGGACTGCTTCTTTTTTTTATGAATTTCTTTACAAGCTATGACTGTACATATTACAACGCCAACCTTTTGTTTTGTAATCCGCTGCTGCTTGCATCTTTTCCCCTTGGCATTAAGTATGCTGTAGCGAGAAATTATAGCAAGCGTCTTTTTGCAGAAACTTCACTCCGTTTACTCTGGTTTTTAGCTGCTTTAGGTATAATTGTCTCAATGTTAATAAAATTGCTCCCGATGTTTTGGCAAAAAAATTTCCCTTACCAAATATTAATGCTTCCGATTGCTTTAACACTATCGCTTGAACCATCCGGTTTAAAGAAAATTATACAACGATTTTTTTATTAGTTTTCATTTTCCAAAAATTGATTAATTGCCTGCTGCGAAAATCCTTCGTTCCTTAGCAAATGCTTTAATGAGACAGAGTTTTTTTCTTTTTTTCGCGAATATTTTTTTACAAAGCGAGTCAATATTGTAGATTCTGTCTCTTCGTCGAGAACTGTTTTAATAGCGGCCTCAGCGTCATCACGGTCTATGCCGCGCCCGCATAGGGAAACGAGAAGTCTTCGCGGACTTCGCGCAAGCCTCAGGCGGGACTCAAGCCAGAGGCGCGAAAAGCGGCTGTCATCGACAAGTTTTAATTCCAAGAGGCGGGAAATAACCGCACTGACGCAATCTGCGGAAAATTTTCGTTTTTCAAGTTTGCGGGCAAGACCAAGACTGCACTGCTCCGCTCTCGCAATTAACCGCAGAGCAATTTTTTCTGCCCGCTGACATTCTGAGGCAAAACGGAAAGCAGCGTCTTCGTCGGTAATCTTTTCCGGCAGATAATTTTTAACGTTTGGAGAATTGGAAGCGCCTTCTTGCACCCGGACGTCCGTACTTTTTACGTTCAACCATGCGCGGATCACGGGTAAGGAAACCGTTACTTCGCAGACTGGCGTAATTGGTATGATCAACCTGACAAAGAGCGCGCGCAAGCCCATGGCGGCAAGCGCCGGCCTGTCCGTTGTTTCCTCCGCCGTATACATTTATTAATACGTCGTACTTGTTTTCGCTTGCAGTAACCATAAGCGGCTGGCGAACCATTTGCACATGTTCTCCAAGAGAAAAATAAGCGTTTAAATCCTTGCCGTTTACGGTTATTTTACCGCTTCCGTCTCGTACATAAACACGAGCAACTGATGTTTTCCTTCTTCCCGTACCTATTCCAAGATTCTTAATCATATTATCCTCTTATACCTCTAATGGTAATGGTTTCTGACTGCTATGCGGATGATTTGTTCCGGCATATATTTTGACATTTTTAGCCATTTTTCTACCTAACGGACCCTTCGGGAGCATTCCCTTAATGGCAAGTTCCAGAGGCATTTCGGGGCTACGCTCAATCAATTTTTCGAAATTGTTTGATTTTAAGCCTCCCGGATAACCGGAGTGACGGTAATACATCTTCTGCTGCGCTTTTCTTCCTGTTACCTTGATTTTTTCTGCATTTATTACAACAACAAAATCCCCGATTTCCTGATGGGGAACAAAAATAGCCTTGTTTTTGCCCCGAACGATTGACGCTACTCTAGCCGCCACCCTGCCCAGAACCTTACCCTCGGCGTCAATAATAAACCATTTTCGGTCTACTGACGCGGGTTTTGCAAATACTGTCTTCATATAAGTAACCTTTTCAACACCTTTTATAAGTTAATTGTAACGGGAACTTTAGCATACAGAAAAAGCTAAACAGTGTCAAGTTTGTTGGTTTGGTTTTAGCCTGCTAAATTATTTTGAATTTTTTTAAAAATAATGATATTTTTTATTGACATATTGTACTAGTACANATATAATTGTACTAGATGAATAGTACAATAACGACAGANCCAAAAGCNGTCTCGAAGGAAGCCGTCAATTTTACGCTGGACACGGTTAACGGTGCGCCTATTTACAGGCAGATTATNCAGCAGATTGAATACGCTATTCTTTCGGGGCGGATACAACCCGGCGACCGTTTACCTACGATTCGTTCTTTGGCGNTGGAACTTA
>WRGH01000054.1 GCA_009787285.1 Brevinematales bacterium | reverse complement strand
GATCATGGGAAAAACGTATTTATAAACATCGTCATTTGAAGCGCACCAGCTATGGCAGTAGAATTCAAGATCGGGAGTTGCAGGATCGCCGTTTTCAGGCANGTGCGGAGTNTCGTCAAATTCAGGGTGCGCTTTTAAAAGNGCGTTTTTTTCAAAACGCCAGCCTTGATGACCAAGGCACATAAACAGCGGCGCTATGCGGATTCCGCATTCNTTGGCTGCAAGCGCAATTTTTTGCGCATGTTCCCTGCCGAAACTGCCGTCCGCAAGNTCNGGAAAACACCTGTAATTATAACCCGGATTAAATTCAAGGCATAAAAGGTTTACGCCTAGAGGAGAGATACCTTCNTTTATATATTGAATAAGTTTATCGGTTATACCTGCATCTTTTACGCGCAGATGAACCGCTCTTACCGCTTCTTCNNCCATATCTNTTTTCCGCTAACGTTCCAGCTTCCTGTACACATAACGATGAGGGCTGTCCGCCGCAGTTCCCATTTTTTCCCTGCGCCACTGCGCGTATTCCGACCAGTTGCCGTCATACCAAATTACCTCACCGTCTTCAAATGCAAGAATGTGCGTAACGATACGGTCGAGGAACCAGCGGTCGTGGCTGATTACAAGGCTTACTCCCGCGAATGTGTCGAGAGCGTCTTCAAGCGCCCGCAAAGTGTTTACATCAAGATCGTTGGTAGGCTCGTCCAGAAGCAGAACATTCGCCCCTTCTTTTAACATCATTGCAAGATTTAAACGGTTTCGNTCTCCGCCTGAAAGAACGCCCACTTTTTTCTGCTGGTCGCCGCCTGAAAAATTGTACCACGAACAGTAAGCGCGCGAGTTTACTTCCCGCGCCCCCTGTCCCGAACCAAGTTTTATTAAATCCTGTCCGCCGGAAAGCTGTTCCCAAACGCTTTTTTCACTGTCAAGACCGGCGCGCATTTGGTCCGCATACCCAAGNTTGACGCTTTCCCCAAGACGCAGTTCTCCCGAATCAGGTTTTTCACTGCCCGTTATCATTTTAAAAAGAGTTGTTTTACCAGCTCCGTTAGGGCCGATTATACCGACNCANGCNCCCGGCGGCACTGTAAAATTTAAATTTTCAAAGAGCAGCTTCTGTCCGAAAGATTTTGAAAGCCCGCTTGCTTCTATTACCAGCTTGCCAAGATGGGGACCTGCCGGAATTGTAATTTTACTGTTCTGTACCGCTCCTTTTGATTTTTCACGNTCGTCATCCTGAAAAAGTTTTTCGTACTGGGTTATGCGCGCCTTGCTTTTAGCGTGGCGGCCCTTGGGACTCATCCGTATCCATTCAAGTTCGCGCTGCAGCGTCTTGCGGCGGTCGCTTTCACCTTTTTCTTCCTGAGCCATTCGCTGTTCTTTTTGTTCAAGCCAGCCTGAATAGTTGCCCTTCCATGGAATGCCCTCACCTCGGTCAAGTTCCAGTATCCAGCCTGCAACATTGTCAAGGAAATAACGGTCGTGGGTAACGGCAATGACCGTTCCCGCATAATCGCGCAAATGACGCTCAAGCCAGGCTACAGTTTCCGCGTCAAGGTGGTTCGTCGGCTCGTCGAGTAACAGAATGTCAGGNTTTTGCAGAAGCAGGCGGCAAAGCGCCACGCGCCGTTTCTCGCCGCCTGAAAGATGATCTATTACTTCATCACCGGCGGGACAGCGAAGAGCTTCCATCGCAAATTCCAGGCGGCTTTCAAGATTCCAGCCGTCTGCAGCNTCAATCTTTTCCTGAAGTTCCGCCTGCTGTTTTCCAAGTTTATCGTAATCCGCATCCGGCTCGCCGAAGGCTTCGCTTATCCTGTCAAATTCGGCAAGAAGCGCAACTATTTCNCCTGCCCCTTGCGAAACAATTTCCTTGACTGTTTTCCCCGGTTCAAGATACGGCTCTTGTTCAAGATAACCGATAGTGTATCCCGGGCTGACAGTTGTTTCTCCCGCGAACTCCGTATCCACGCCGGAAAGAATTTTTAGTAGCGAGGTTTTCCCCGATCCGTTAAGACCGATTACGCCGATTTTGGCTCCGTAAAAATATGAAAGACTGATATCTTTCAGCACCTGTTTGGTTCCGTGTTTTTTAGAAACCTTGTACATGGTATATATTATTTTTTTATCATCTACTGTCGGCATTATTGATAAAATTTATAGAAGTAAGAAGTGTATGTCAAGCAACAGAATAAGACCTAAACCTGCCCCGAAAGAAAAGCCGTATCTCTTGAGTCTATCTGTCTGCCGTATAAATGTTCAAAGAGGAAGCGCGTATCTTCGGGAGCCATGTTCAAAAAACGGCATCCAAGGTATCCTGCGGATTTATCCTTAAAGCGTCGTACAATTTTTGCGGCTACATTTATTGAGCGGTTCGGCGCTTCAATAGTTACGGCCAAATCTGCGCCTACAATGAGCGTTGACAAAAGNCTTGAACCAAGAGGATACGCAAATAAAAGACCGGATGCGCTGATATCAAGAACCCTGCCTTCAAAAGGCTGTTGATCAACCTTGCCATGTTCAAAATAACCGCTCTCTTTAAGGGAGAATGCAAGCACTTTTGCAAACTGATAAACAGTGTCAAGTATGCCAAAGTCAAATGAAGGTCTTTCCGCCCTGTCTATCCATATATGGATATAGCCAACTATNTATTCATGAAATAAAATAGGAACCCATGCATCTGAATAAATTCCNGCATCTAATTTTTTTTTCAGAAAACGCGCGCAGTTTTCATCCAGAAAACTTGCCCCAACTCCCGTGCTTTCCAGATAACGCTTGAATAAATCCTCAGTAATAATGCGTTTTTTGGGATACGGATCAGTTTTGGGAAGAAATGCAGCCGTAGAAGGAATAAAAAGGGTTTTTCCGGATTCGGAAACAATTTTTTCTTCTATAGTTTCAGGTTTTTTGTCCTTGAAATTTACAATCTTAAACCCATCAGAAAAGTTTTTAAGCGAGAGCGTTATCTGCTTTATTAACACTGAAAGATTTTTAGGTTCGATCTTAACGGCAGCAGTATTTTCAACCGCAATATTTTCATATTCATTGATTTTCGGAAATTCAAGGTTATAACGTTCCCCGTGAAAGGTAAAAAGAACTTTTAAATCGGACGGAGCGTCAACCCTTAAGTAATTGCGATCAAGGTTTTTATGCAGTATATCAGGCGTTTTGCAGAAAATAAGTTCGTCTTTCTGCGCTAATAATTCTGCGTTAAAATCGATAACCTGCCCCTTGTAGTTAAACAGCAGGGACAATTTTGAATGCGGTCTTATTTTACCTAACGGTTTGTTATGACGGAAAACCAATTCATCGCTCGCCGGTTGTTCAAGAGTCAGAACGTACTCGATACGATCCTTTATATAGATCACAGGTAATTTCTCATCAATTAGAGCTTTTAAAAGAAATTCTTTTTCAATACGTCCTACNGGTGTCGCCATAATCTGTCCTAAAAAAACCTCTCGTAAAGTAAATAATTATTAAGTTTCGAAGCTTCCTCCAGTTCCATATCGCGGCTTTTCGCCTCATTAAGAATCAANTCGTCAAACACCCAGCTTCCGGGTTGTGTTACTTCTCCGGCGTTTCCCTCAATCCGCCTTTTAACATACTTTATATACAACTCTCCNGTTATTCCGTAGTCCCTTCCTATAAACCTCACCATAAAAGAAACCGCTCCGTCAGGTTCTTCCCTTCCTCCGCCAATCCTGTAATTACGGGGAGAAATACGCGATAACGCGCGTAAACATTTATCCCTTACATCAGAATTAACGGAAGCTAAAGACGGATGACCCGGCTGTCCTGACAAAAAGCCTTGTGAAACTGAATTGGCAATTGAATAAGCTGCGGCAGGAGCCTTGCCCTGCCCCAATTCGCCGATTACCGTATCAACAGGATAGCGCGCAGATTCACCACGCCCCGGACGCAGTAATTCTTCGGGGATTGAACCTCTCGCCGGCTGAGCCGCGGCAAACACTGATACAATAAAAAATAGAGATATAAAAAAAACAGGCGTATTTTTTATAAACATATACTTCCCATAATACTTAATATATTATAGCAAAAAAAAATAATCTATTCTATAATAACTAATTCATGAAAAAAACAATAGAGGCCTCATTAACAGAAGACTATACTCATCCTGTAAGGGATGTTTTATGGGGTCATATCTATATGACGGAAAAACAGGCGCTTTTAACGGAAGCCGCCCCATTCATGAGGCTCCACCGTATCCTTCAGCTTGGTCCCGTTTACCATGTCTACCCGGGCGCAACACATNCCCGCGCAAGCCATTCCCTCGGCGTATACCACTTGGGCAGGCGGCTTTTGCAGAATCTTGTCGAGCGCGGCGGCTCCGAATGGTTAAGTAAACAGGGGATAAAGTCTTTCCTTACAGCCTGNCTTCTTCACGATNTGGGGCATTTTCCCTATACTCACTCCCTCAAAGAACTGCCGCTTATTTCCCATGAAGCCCTTACAGCAGCCATAATAATGGAAGAGCCGATGAAAAGCCTTGTGGGAAACGCAGGAGCCGACCCCTGTCTTTGCGCCGCCATAATCGACAGGGAAATGGAAGGAACCTCAGTAGAGCTTTTTTTTTACCGCAAACTCCTATCCGGCGCGCTCGATCCTGATAAACTGGATTATCTGAACAGGGATGCCCGTTATTGCGGGGTTCCGTATGGCGCTCAGGATGTTGATTTTATCATGTCAAGACTGTATCCCAGCAAGGAAAGAGGTGTTGATATAGATTCTCGTCTTATTCCCAACGTTGAATCGATCCTCTTTTCAAAATATCTGATGTACAGAACGGTATATTGGCATCGTCAGGTACGTGCAGCGACAGCAATGGTTAAAAAAGCGCTGATAAAAGGTCTAGAATCAGGAAAAATTAACGAAAATGAACTATATAACCTTGACGATACAAGCCTTTTTACCCTTCTTGAGAAAAAAACAGGCGATTCTCTTGTTGAATCAGTTCTAAAAGGGCGAATTTTTACAACAGCGGCAGAAATTCCCCATGAAAAAACCTGTCTTTCCAGCATAAAAAAGATAGAAAACCGCGTCCGGCTTGAACAGCAGATTGCCGCAGAATTCAGCAAAAAAGGGGTAAAACTAACGGGAGATGAAGTAATTCTGGATATACCCGAACCTGTTTCATTTGAAACCGGTCTTTATGTTACCGATGAAAAATGCGATTTTAATGAAAGCTCCAGCGCTTTCAAGACGGAAACAGTAAACGCCTTCATCAAAACACTGTACACTGTTAGGATATTTTTAGATCAAAAATTTAAGGATATTTTAAAGACATTTCCGCATACATATAGTATAATATACAAGGTATTAGGCAGGGAGGCTTGAGTATGGATATTCACAATACAAGTGAAGACTTAGTATTCAACGCTGTTCAAAAAATATTTGATGAAATACAGAACAGCGGCAATGCGGAAAAATTTTGTCTATGTTATCAGTGCCGTATAGACACAATATGTTTTGTACTTAACCGTATCGAACCGCACTATATAGTGTCAAACCGCGGCTTTACACGGATTGATCCGTCAAGCATGAAAAGTCGTCAAATGGAAGTTGATGTTGCCGCATTGATTTACAAAGGTATCAGGCTGGTCAATCACAACATGAGGCCGACAGCGCCTCATGACGGGAGTCCTGAGCATCATGTTAAAATTCATCATCCGATGTTTGATATTCCAACTATTGCGGGCAGGATATTCAACGGCGTAAGTTTTGAGCCGGTCTTCGGNATTGACGTTTCGCTTTACTACGAAGGTGAACTTGTAGAAATGAGGAACAGCAATTGGCAAAATCCTTACACAATGATTTCAGCCACTCCGGGCGCTTTCAGTTTTTGGCCTATGCCGGTTCCCGGCGATGTTCCCGATCTTACAAAAGATTTCAGCTTCTCCATTAGAGTAAATTCGCCGGATTATGAACCGTTAAATCATTTTTTTAGTGTTAATTCTATTTGTAAATTTCACGCCCCAAATTCATACGCATTGAACCGTACTTTAAAATTGCCGGATCTGTATATTTTCCCGCCTGGTAGTGAAGACGAAGAAGAAGAACAGCTCCCATAAACGGAATGATTTATCGCTTGACACTCGCACTGATATTGTAGTAATTTAATTTCACTGTTAAGAAGCTACGGTTTTAACAGCATCCATTTTTTAGGAGATGACAATGGCACAAGCAAGTAAAAACAGCCGTACTGCCAGCGCAACCCAGAGATTCATGTGCTCATGCGGCGGTGAAATCAAGATGAAAACTCTCTTTGAAGACGGCAAGGTAAAAAACATCGCAGAATGCGGTAAATGCAAACGGACAGAACGCCGTCCGTCTGACTTTAAGTAGGAGGATTCTCTTGGTTAAGAAAAGCAGTTCAGCGGAAAAACGGCATCGTAAAAGCGAAGAACGCCGTCTGCGCAACAAATCAGCAAAGAGCGCGGTAAGATCAAGCGTGAAAAAATTTATTTCCCTTGCACAGAAAAAAGACCCGGAAGCTGAAACAGCATTAAGGGAAATGATAAAAAAAATAGATACTGCCGCCGGAAAAGGTATAATATCCAAAAATTCCGCAGCCCGCAAAAAATCAAGAATGCAGCGGTATTATAATGTGACAAAAGCCGCGCATTAATTTTTACCAAAAGCATGCCGGCGGGAAAATTCACGAAAGCAGACATCATAGACGCAATTTATGAAAAGACAGGGTTGAGCCGGACAGAAATCCGCAGTTCTATCGATCTTTTTTTTGATGAAATGAAAGAGGCATTATTACGCCGGCAGGTGATAGAACTACGGGGTTTTGGGACATTTGAAGTGAAGGTGAGAAAGGCGCGTCAGCGCGCCCGCAACCCCAGAACCGGCGAGAATATTACAATCCGTTCACACGGCTCAGTTACTTTCCGCGCAGGCCGTGAACTAAAACAGGCGGTATGGAAAATTCACGATGATCAATAATCGCATGATTAATAAATTAGGATAAAAACAGGAGCATAAACAGCCGATGACAGAAAGTCATCACTTTATTAAATCAATATTAATTCAATTCGGACTTNTAATAACGGCGTCTCTTTTTTTTTCTCTCTCTTTTCCAAATCTCCTGTTTGAAAACGGACTTCCTCTTTTTGCATGGTTTTCCTATATTCCTGTTCTTTTGCTGATCAGTAAAAATGACCTTCTGCCGTGCATTGGCTGGGGAGCAATTTACGGCGTCTTCTCATACGCAGTTTTTAATTACTGGCTTTGGGCTTTTCACCCTGCGGCCGGAATAATCGTATACGGCATTTACCTTGCATACATGGCGGCAGTTTTTATGTTCCTTAAACTTGCATGTTTTTTATANCCAAAAAAAGCGTATCTTGTCCAATGGGTTATCTGGCTTGCCTATGAATATTTAGAAACAAAGGGGTTTGTCGGGTATCCGTACGGAATAACAGGTTACACCCAATGGCGCATAATACCGCTGATTCAAATCGCTTCTATATTCGGCGTTTGGGGAGTCTGCGCTCTTGTCACCTTTCCTTCTTTCTGGCTTGCGGCGGCGTTAAAAGAACACAAGGGCTGTTTATTTGCAGGAAATATCGCCTCAACGCTGGCAGGATTTTTCCGCAGAGAAAAATTATCCGCAATTATCTGGGCTTTTGCCTTTACTGCGGCCTTAGTCTTCGGCATTATGCAAAACAAGAATTTTTCCGGCGCTCCGCAGGCAAATATAGCCCTTATCCANCACAATACAGACCCATGGAAAGCGGTAAACTTTGTGGCTGAATGGCAAAAAATCGATACATACCGGAAAAACCTCGCGATTTTAAAACGGCTCTCCGATGAAGCCGCCGCTTCACAGCCAAAACCCGACCTCATCGTATGGCCGGAAACCGCCTTTACTCAAAGCATATACTGGCATTCAACTTACCGATATGACCAGGATTCATGGCTCATTGTAAGGGAGCTTTTGGAGTATCTTTCAGAAAAAGATATTCCGTTCCTGATCGGAAACGATGACGCGCGTATGGACAAAGTAAAAAACCCTGACGAACTTAAAAACCACCGTATTGATTACAATGCGGTTCTTTTGTTTGAAAACGGAAAAATAACCGAAACTTACCGGAAACTGCATCTAGTCCCGTTCACGGAACATTTCCCGTACAGAAAGCAGCTTCCGTTTTTTTATGACGCTCTGGAAAAAGCTGATACGCATTTTTGGGAAAAAGGAGAAAACGTAACCGTATTCAGCGCAGCAGGATTTAAATTTTCATCTCCGATTTGCTTTGAAGACACTTTCGGCTACCTGTCCCGCAATTTTGTCCTGCGGGGAGCTGATGTCCTTGTCAACCTAACAAACGACGCGTGGGCAAAAAGCCTTCCTTCGCAGAAACAGCACCTTTCCATGGCGGTTTTCCGCGCTGTCGAAAACAGCCGTTCTATGGTGCGTTCAACTGTCTCAGGACAAACCTGCGCCATTGACCCCGCAGGCAGGGTGACTGCGGAAGCGCGGCCTTTCATAGAAACATGGCTCTCTGTTTCCGTACCTTTGGTGAAAAAAAATACAATTTATACAAAATACGGCGATTTTCTCGCAATTTTCTTTTTATACGCGGCAGCAATTTTATTGCTTTCCCCTGTCGCATATTATACAATTAGGAAATTAACGAAGGGATACAAAAAATGAACAATCAAAAAAAGATACTCATAGCCGACGACGAGCATGTTAACCTTGACGCATTTGAGTTAATGCTTTCCAAACTTGGCTTCGTGGTGGAAAAAAGCGATAACGGCGCTGAGGTCATTGAAAAAGTAAAAAAATTCCATCCCAATCTAATCATACTTGATAATATCATGCCCGGCATGACAGGCCGCGAAATAACAAAAACCCTTAAAAATGACCCTAGTTACAAAAATATCTCAATTATAATACTTTCCGCCCTTGATGACGTAAAGGAAAAAGTCGCCTGTTTTGAAGCGGGAGCTGACGACTATATAACAAAACCGTATAACTTTACCGAAGTGCTTGCCCGCATTAATGCGGTGCTGCGCAACCGGACGCTGTTTGACCAAATAGCGGTAAGGGAAATACGGCTGGCTCTTGCCGAAGAATTAAACAGGGACTTAAAGGAAAATCTTTCCGATTTTGCCGGAAGTATAGACGAGCTTGACAGCGCAATCGGCATAATTCAGAAAAATGCCGAAATAAACAATGAAAAATTAGGCAGTCAAAAACTCGGCGATCTTGTAAAACCTGTGAGTGAAAAACTCCTGTCTGTCCGCAAGCATATTGCGGCTCTTGACGCAAGGATTGAAAAAACAATCAACGAATGGAATAATCATAAAAAAGATGAAATAGGGCTTTCTGTACTTGAAGGCCAGATACGAAAATTCCTGCATCAGGAGCAGGAATAAACAAGGTTGCAGCAAAAATGCCTAAACGGGAAGGGAAAAAAAATAATATTGTCGTTCTTGGCAAAACCACAAGTTTTACCGGAATATTAAAATTCGAAACAACATTGAAAATTCAGGGAAGTTTTCGAGGAACGATTGAAGCCGTAGGCGATCTTATTGTTGATAAAGACGCCGTAGTAGATGCCGACCACATAGCGGTAAGCTCTCTTACCGTTTACGGAAACGTGTCAGGAACAGTGCAGGCGCATGACAAGGTAGACATGATGAGCGGCGCAAAAGTACACGGCGATGTAAGCGCGGCCAAATTACGCATAGCGGACGGAGTGCTTTTTGAAGGCAAATGCAAAATG
>WRGH01000053.1 GCA_009787285.1 Brevinematales bacterium | reverse complement strand
AGTTACGAATACGCCTTAGCTGCGTAATCGCGTGGAACTGTTCCGCCGCTCTGAGGAACAGCTTCCGCGTCGCAATCAGAGCTGGTCTTTCCGCAGCGTCCGGTGGCGGTAAGATAAGATTTTCCGAAATACGGACAGGACGCGCGCCGCTTAGCTAAGCCTGTCCCGACAATTTAATAAGCGGCTATATCTGTAGATGTCTATGTTTCGCGTATTGGGACGCGGGTTCGACTCCCGCCACCTCCACTTAATTGATTATAAAACAATAATCTCATCGTTTTTTAAAAGCGCAGTCTTTTCATACAAATACTGATAACCGCGCCGCTGATTTTCATCGTAGTAATATTTGTCCGTATGCCAATGACCGCAAAACCACTGTTTACAGGTTATTCTCTCGTCTATTTCTTCATTAAGTACAGCTACTTCGTCAAAAAATTTTAACGTTATCCCGGGGGTTTTATATGTATTAACTATCCGGTTGATTCTGTTTGGTCCGGTATGGGATAAAACATAATCAAATTTTTTATGTTTTTGTAACAATAAAAATAAATTTACCTTTTCAGCTTCATCCCAATATTCACGTTTCCACCAGCTGATATTCGGCCTGCGGAACTCCTTATCTATGGATAAGGCTCCGCCAAGAACAAGGAATCTGTGATTTTCAATTTTGTATATACCGCCGCGCTTAAGGTATGCAACAAAAGGATTATCATTTATTTGAAGAACTTTCTCTCCTATTCCAATATTAACTTCAGGCACGTCACTCATGCCAAGAATAGGCTCATGATTTCCCATAACACAAAGAACAGGGAACGGGCGGTTGGCAAGCGCCTTATAATTAAAAAGATCGGTCTTCTCATTTCCCGGCCAAAGAAATCCGGCATCTCCGAGAATTATATGGTATTTTATTTCATCGTATTCCGCTTTTTGATATTTATTAATAAGCGTTTTTTTTGTTATAAGTTTAAGTTCATCTCTCGAATTGGCATGAAAATCGCCTGAAAATAAAATTGACATTCTCTATACTAACATAAAATAACAATAAAGTGCGAGATTCTAAACGGTATAGCAAAAATTACGCTTTTTCATGGAATAAACTAACCTGAAGTTAATTTTTTACGGCGGCTTTATCAAATATATTTTTTATTCTGTTTTTCAATTCTTCCTGTTCGTACGGTTTCCTTATAAAATCAGCCGCGCCCATATCAAAAGCCCTTTTTTCTTCCGCCGGTTCATTTACGGAGGTAATAAAAGCCATTGGCGCTTTTTTTAATAAACTCAATGCCCTCATTCTGTTAAAGACTTCCCAGCCGTCTATTTCCGGCATTAATATATCCAATAAAACCAAATCAATTACAACGCTGTTATTATAAAAAAATTTTAACGCTTCATTTCCCGATTTTGCTTTAAATATCTCATATTCATCGTTCAGCATATTTTCAATAATTAGGTGCTGTATTTCATCATCATCCACAAGAAGTATTTTTTTCTTTTCAGTATTATCACTCATCCTGACGCCCTTCCAGATGAAAATATCGCACTAAACCGGATATATTATTTACTTATATTCCTGCGAAATTTCCTTAAATTGATCCTGAATTTGCAGCATAACGTCCGTAAGGATAGGATCGAACTGCGTGCCTTTCCCGGAAGCGATTATATCTACTGCTTTGTCGTATGGCATCGGAGCTTTATAGACCCGGCTGCAGACAAGAGCGTCGTATACATCGGCTACAGCAGCAAGGCGGGCTGTCAGCGGTATTTCATCTTCCTTTAACTGCCGAGGATAACCCTTGCCGTCCCAGCGTTCATGGTGTCCAAAGCAGATATCTTCACAATGTTTTAAATAGATAGATGTATTTACATCGCCCAATTCGCCGATTATTTCTTTGCCGCGGGTGGTGTGAGTTTTCATTATTTCATATTCTTCAGGATCAAGTTTGCCCGGCTTAAGAAGGATTCTGTCGGGAATNGCTATTTTCCCNACATCATGAAGAACCATGGATTTCACTATAATTTCAGGTTCACTCTTTAATAGTTCTTCCGCATAAAAAGATTCTGTTTTTAATAGATAGTCGATAAGCGCTTTTACAAACAACTGTGTCCGTTTTACATGCTCGCCGGATTCCAAATCACGATGTTCAATGGCGTTTGCAAGCCCCTGAAGCGCGTTATCAAGGGTTTTTGTAGCTTCGTCAGTTTTTATCGCAACCATTCTTTCAAGACTGTCGCTGTAATTTTTCAGCGCAATTTGGTTTCTTACCCGCAGCTTAACAATATCAGCGTTGTTGAAGGGTTTATTAATAAAGTCAACCGCGCCCGCAGCCAAAAGCTCGCTTTCAGAATCGTTTTCCGCAGTAATAAAAATAACCGGAATACGCTTGAGTCTTTCATCTTTTTTCATAACCTCAAACATCTGCCGTCCGGTCATTTCCGGCATCTGGACATCAAGAAGAATAATTTTCGGAAGAGGATGAGCATTAGCCAATTTTTCCAGCGCTTCTCTTCCGTTGCTTGCAGGCATTATAATATAATCGCTTTTTAACATTTCTTCGAGAATNTCGATGTTTGTNTCAACATCATCTACAATAAGTACTGTTTGTTCTTCATCATGCATATTGCGCTATTACCTTATCTACTTCTTCTAATGTTTTAGTATAAACATTTTTAACGATATTAATTTGATCCGGATTCACNTGCCCTGCTTTTATTTGGATTTCAATCTCAACGCTTTGTTTATGCAGTTCTGTAAGCGCCAGGTTAGCGGCAAGGCCTTTCAGGGTATGAACCGCAGATTTCGCCTTTTCCATATCTCCGGCGTTCAGCGCCGCATCAAGTTCACTTAACCTTGTGTCATCTTTAAATTTGGTTAAAAGTTTTGAATAAAGACCGGTATTATTCATCAGCCTTTTTACACCTTCTTCAGTATTGACATAAACTACATTATCAGCCATAAAAACCTCTTTTACCGTTCACGGTATATAATTCGGCCCCTNCTCAGATCATAGGGGGAAAGGGCAATTTTAACCCTGTCTCCCGGAACAATCCGGATATAATGCTTGCGCATTTTACCGGACAGGTGAGCAAGTATAAGATGCCCGTTTTGATTGTCAAGCTCTACCCGAAACATGGTATTGGGAAGAGCTTCCCTGACAACACCTTCTACTTCTAT
This sequence comes from Brevinematales bacterium, assembly GCA_009787285.1. Taxonomy (GTDB): domain Bacteria; phylum Spirochaetota; class Spirochaetia; order Treponematales; family Breznakiellaceae; genus WQXQ01. The sequence continues at coordinate 6,620 of WRGH01000053.1, read as the reverse complement.
TGCTTCCTCTTTAGCCACCATTACTCCTTAATATATAGTATAGTTTACACCCCTTTATGTCAATGTTACAATAAGCAATGCGCTACTTCAGTACGAGAAACATTAATGAAAAAGTCAACTTCACAACAGCGGCTCTTACCGGTCTTGCTCCGGACGGCGGATTATTCGTTCCCGAAGAAATTCCGCAGTATAAGGCTTCGGTAAAATCGTCGCTTGGAACAATGGATTTCCGCGATATTGCCTTTGAAACAATAAAACCTTATGTACAGGACGAAATTCCGGACGCTGCGTTAGCCGACATTACCCAGTCGGCTTATACCTTTGCCGCCCCTCTTGTAGCCGTGTCAGACCGTTATGCAGTGGAGCTTTTCCACGGTCCTACTGCGGCTTTTAAGGATTTCGGAGCGCGTTTCATGGCGCGCTCTTTTTCATACCTTCGCCGCGGTGAGGACAGACCGTTAAAGATACTTGTTGCAACTTCCGGCGACACAGGCGGAGCGGTTGCAGACGGTTTTTTTGACATACACGGCATATCCGTAACTGTTTTATATCCAAAAGGCAGGGTAACGCCCCTTCAGGAACGGCAGATTGCCGGTCTTGGCAAGAATATTTCAGCTATTGCAGTAGAAGGCAGTTTTGACGACTGCCAGCGGCTGGTAAAAGCCGCTCTTNCCGATAACGGCCTTAAAAAACGAATGTCTCTTTCTTCGGCAAACTCAATTAATATAAGCCGCCTTATTCCGCAGGCTTCATATTATTCCGCCGCGGCAGGCANGGCTTTTGCAGGGCTGACAGATCCGGACGGCGAAGCGACACCNAGGNCGGACAACAAGGCGTTATTTCAGGAAAAACTCCGTGTAAAAGGAATACCCGCTGTCTTTTGCGTTCCGTCCGGCAACTTCGGCAATCTTACAGCGGGACTCTACTCAATGAAAATGGGCGCGCCTATCGGGCAATTTGTCGCAGTTACCAATATAAATAAAACTGTTCCCGATTATCTTTCATCGGGCGAATATCTTGCAAGAACTTCACAGGCTACCATTTCAAACGCAATGGACGTAGGCGCGCCAAGTAATTTTGAGCGGATGAAAACGCATTTTTCATGGGAACAGATGCAGCNGATTATTCTTGGCATATCGGTTACAGACGATGAAACGCGGGAAACTATTGTGAGCGTTTACAATGAAACAGGATATTTTCTTGATCCTCACAGCGCTGTCGGCTGGAAGGGCGTGAGTAAGCTTTATGCGGACAACAGACTCGATACTGCGGCTCCCGCAGGTATACTTTGCACTGCCCACCCTGCAAAATTCCATGAAGTTGTTGAGCCGTTAATAGGCGCTCCGCCTGTTCCNGCTTCACTTGCCGGTGCTATGAAAAGGACAGTTAACTCGCAAACCATTCCGGCGGATGTTTCAGCATTAATTGACATTTTGTAATTATAAAAAATGGCACTGAGACAAAACAAATAAATAATCAGACAGCTTGTTTAAATATGACGCGGCATTTCGGCAAAAAGAGCGCTGTTCATTAACGGCAAAAAACATTCGTTCTGTTTTTCGCGCCGCAGTTCTCGCCAAATGTATTTGAGCTTCCAGAACATTTTTACCCGGTATAACAAATTGATCTATCTTTTTTGTTTTTTCCGANAATCTGTCAATCTCATTTACCAAAACAGTTTTTTCATCTTCTGTAAAAAAATAATTTTCATTTTCAATATCAGAAATATGCGACATAAGTTTCATGACTTTTTTCTGTATCTCTTCAATAAATCGGCGGATACCATCGTCAGGGTGCATTGCTTTAACAAGCCCCAGTCTGGAATTTAACTCGTCTGCTTCACCTAAAAAATGAATTAATATATCGTTCTTTGATACTTTTTTGCCGTTCAAAGCANATGTTTCTCCCAAATCACCTGTCATGTTATATATCTTCTTTGATCTCAAATTAGAGAGTATCGGGCGAATCAAGCCATGTAGGAAGCTGCATATTTGTTTCCAGATAACCCATTCTGCGTTTTTTAACTGTAATATCAATTAACGCATAGCCGTCATTTTCCATTATGCGCAATTTTTTAATTGTAACAGGATCGTTCTCGGAAATACCGGCTTCATCGGAAACAGAGCCGCGGATAACTTTGTCTACCCTGAAATTAGATGAAAAAAACCCGCTCGGCAGCGGCGTTAGAATCATTCCGTACAGGGGAGCGGCAATTCTTTCCCGTTTGTCGATCTTAGCCGCGTCCAGCAGCGGGAGATCGGGACGGACGGCCGTCATAATAACATATTTCTTTATAATGCCGTTTTGATCTGCAACCTCCATAGCNACAAGTTCGCCCGGAGCGGAAGAGAAAACTGCGTTTTGCAAAGCGGGGATAAGCCCTCCTTGCGGGGCTGTTACTATATTACCGTTTATTGTCCTTATAACGGAACCTTCCGTCACATTGTGCATAAAAGACGGAGTATTCGGAGCCGTGTAAATTATTTCGGCTCCGGAATATGTTTCGCATAACGAAATGCCGAGCCATGGACGCTGCGATTTCCCTCCGTTTATCATTGCAGGAAGAGCGGCGGCAAGCCGTTCAGCGGGTACGGCAAAGTTTAAGCCTTGATACTGGGGAATACCTGCAAACACTATTCCCACAAGCCGCCCTTCACTGTCTACAACAGGGCCGCCTGAATTACCGCTGTTTACAGCGGCGTCAATTTGAATAACGTCTCCTATCTGCAATAAACGCCTGCCAAGCGCGGAAACAATTCCGGACGTTACGGTTTTTTCAAGTCCCACAGGCGATCCCATTGCAAGCACAGTATCGCCTACTCGGGGAATTACGCGATCTACAACGGAAAAAACATATTCGCTTTCCATTTCAGTTTTGATCAACGCAAGATCCATGGCCTTGTCCCAGCCTATAACGCGCGCGGGAATACGCGAACTTGTAGAATCTCCCATACGGATATACATTCTGGAATATCCTTTGTATTTGGGATCAACTTCGCTTGCAATAACATGGTAGTTTGTAATTAAAAAGCCGGAAGCATCAACAAAAAAAGCGGACCCAAGTACTCTGTCCGGTATACCCATTCCCCTTTCAATCCTAACTCCCCTGTCTACCAGTACAGTAGCAACTCCCTTAATCATTTCGGCGGGATTATCTCGTCCTAATGCGTATTCCCTTAACTTTGCGGGAATATTCCTGCCGCCTGCGCTTTCGGCAGCCGAAAGGAAGAAAGACGCCGTGCGGCGCTGTTTTGTTTCTACGGCTTTTTCAAGAAACANCATGGCGCTTCCCAAATCCAACGGCCGCAGTTCATGAGATTTTACAGCCGACAAAAATGCGCCAAGAGTATTGTTTTCCGATAATTTTTTCTTTGCATCCGCAAGAAGAAAGGAACTTTCCATCCCTGTATTGGCGGTCTTTATTCCTATGCTCGAAATTGATCTGCCAAGTGATAAAGCTTCTTCCCACTTCTTCTGTTCAATGGCTCTATCCTGCATCAAACAAAGATTCTTAATTGCTTCGTCTTCATATTGGGCAATCCGTTCCAAGTCGTTATTTTCCCTGTTTTGCGACGCGGAATATACTTCTTTATAAATATAAATAAGGTTTAAGGCATAAACAGGATTATCTGTAATTTGATCTTTTATATCAGCAAGCCTGATAGAGCTTGTTGAACGGCTGGGAGGCAAAGAATCTTTATCATTATTTTTCACGCTCTTGCAGGAAAAAATCAAAAATAATGCCGTAATAAGGAAAATTGATTTTTTTGCTTTCTTCATTACCTGTTACCTAAATCTGTTTCAGAATAATTTGTTATGCCGCTTCCGTCCATATCCCATGAATAAACAACCGAACCGTCCTGCAGATACACTTCGCCGGTTTTATACCGTCCCTCTCCCGTCCAATCACTTTCTGAAGAAGCGACAAGCCTGCGGTAATCAAATGTATATTCCGAATCAGGCCANGGAAAGGCAGGACTAGGACGATGAAAACGGCGTATTGTCTCCATTCTTCCGTCCAAATCCAAATCTATATATTGAATAATCGGAATCCCTTTTTCAAATTCAGTAATAGACAGATTATTTCCGTTTAAGATTTCAACAGCCTGCCATGGAAAACCCTGCTGGAAAAAAACCTGCTCTACAGCNCCTTTAAATTCAACACTGGGACGGACGATACTTGTACAAAAAGAAACCATTGATCTGCGTGTCAGTTCCGTATTATACGACATAACCGGAAACAAAAGACCGGAACGGTTCCTGCTGCCGCCAAGTGCGATAAACGATACNGGCGCAAATTGAAAACCTCCAGAAGGAAAAATGAATTTCTCCTGTTCCAATACTGCCTGTCTTACAGAAGGATAACGTTCCCAAACAACCGCCACAGCCTGAACATGGCCGGTAANCGGATATTCAGCGGAAACAGGAACGCCGTCAGAGGAAAAAGAAATTTGTATATCAAAAGTATTTTCCTGATTCCTGTCAAATTCAAATTTACGGATAACTCCCGCGTTAAAAAAAGAGCGGCTGTCAAAATACCCGTCGTTGTCTTCATCGNATATTATTAAACCTGAAAANGACAATAATTTTTCTGTAAACAAATCCCGCCCTGTTTCGGTTCGGAGCAAATCATAAACTTCCGTTATTATTCTTTTATCAAGAACAGGATTCCCGTCAGCCTTTATTCCGGGCGGAAGCGGCGAATTAAACCCGCGGCTTCCCGAAAAAAGTTCGTCTGCCGCTTCCGTGTCGCTTATAAGCCCAAGATTGAGCGCAACAGGGATAGAACCTGCGCTTGGAAAAAAATCCCTGTTTCGGATATGGGGTATTCCTCCGGCGCGGTAGGACGCGGTAAACCTGCGCGCATCTTCGGTATTCCGGATAAAAGGAGCCGCAATCCATGCAAGTTCAGGGTCGGTTTCCAAAAGGAAGGGAAGCTTCCTTAATGCAAGATTTAGAAGATTAATATCGCTTTGCGCCAACGCTGACGGTCTTGGGTTTCTGTTACGCGCATATTCAAAAAAAATGCGAAGCGGGCGCGGATCTTCCGGAAATTTTTCCATGACAGAAAGCATAAGGCTTCTGAATTGAGCAAGATCGGAGGCGCTTCCGTTACTCAAAATCAATCCATAAAAAGCGCGGAGCCGAAGCATAGCAGAATCCGCGTTTTCCGCAGTCTGTCCCAAAATAATAAGCGCGCTGTAATAATTTCGCATAGCGAGAAGCTGTTCAATTTTTAAAAGCAGCGCGGCATTCTTGTTGTACAATACCCAGCGGTTTATTTCGACCGCTTTATCCAGCGCTTCTACTATGCCGGTTCTGCTTTTTCCCTGATTNAAACGGGCAAGAGCCAGCATAAAGGAAATATCGGAAGATACATTTGCAAAGTCGGAAGCGCGTTCCAAACCTGCCAGCGCTTCGCTCCAGCGGCCTTCGTTAACCGCCTGCTGCGCCCATTTTGCATATTGCAGCGCGGCATCCGCATCGCCCCACCCTTGTGCCCTGCCTGATGTTTCATCAGCAAAAAGCGGCTGGGCAAAATGAAAAAAACTAAGGGTTAATAAAACAAATAAAAGAAAATGGCGGCTCTTCATAACTTAAGACGACTCTCCTTTACTTGGCGGTACTGAGCTTTCTTTTTGCGGAAGCCCAAGAATTTCCCGCACTTCTTCGTCTATCAAAGTTTCGCGCGCAAGCAAGGCATCCGCAAGATTTTCAAGTCCCGTTTTATGATGACTGATAATACCGGCGGCGCTTTCCCTTGCGCGATCAAGAATGTCCTTGACTGCCCTGTCTATACGCTGCGCAGTGTCTTCTGAATAATCCTTGTGCCTNGCAATTTCCTTTCCGAGAAAAATCGGTTCATCTTCCTGTCCGTANGCTACAGGACCCAGATCTTCCGCCATGCCCCATTCGCATACCATGTTACGCGCCATTTCTGTAGCCTGCTGAATATCATTCTTGGTTCCCGTAGTAGTCTCGTCAAAGAAAAGTTTTTCCGCAAGCCAGCCGCCGTAACATATAGAGATACGATCTTCTATCCAGCCCTTTGATCGGCTGTAACTGTCTTCTTCGGGNAGGGAAAGAGCCATGCCCAGCGCCCTGCCGTGCGGTACAATTGTTACCTTGTGCAGAGGATCCGCATTTTTAAGAAAATAATGAAGCAGGGCATGTCCCGCTTCATGAATTGCAGTCATTCTGCGCTCTTTTTCAGATATGACAAGAGTTTTACGGGCAACTCCCATTAACACCTTGTCCCTGGCTTCTTCAAAATCAGCCATTTGCACTTCGGGTTTGTCCTTGCGGGCGGCAAACAACGCCGCTTCATTCACAAGATTGGCGATATCCGCGCCGCTCATCCCCGGAGTCGCCCTTGCAATGCGTGTAAGATCAACTTCTTTTTCAAGCGGTATCTTTGCCGCGTGAATCTGCAAAATCGCCTCGCGTTCCTTTATATCCGGCATAGCAACTACCACCTGCCTGTCAAAACGTCCCGGACGCAGAAGCGCAGGATCCAAAACATCGGGGCGGTTTGTTGCGGCAAGGATTATTACGCCGTCTTTTGAATCAAAACCGTCCATTTCCACAAGAAGCTGGTTTAAAGTTTGTTCGCGTTCGTC
>WRGH01000052.1 GCA_009787285.1 Brevinematales bacterium | reverse complement strand
ATCTTTAATTTTCAATAATACTCATATCATATAATTCATGTGGCGCAATATCTTGCCCATGTTCCCATTCAATACCTTTTCCTCCAGAAATCAAATGAACTGTTTTAAAATAATTATCATTATATAATTCTTCATACCATTTACCAAAAATATATGGTAAAACATTAAATATTTTTATTTCACCAGTTTCATATTTTAATTTTACTTTAAAGTTATCAAGTGCTTTTACGTCTAATATTTTAGGACACAACATAATAATAAACTCCTTTTATTTTAGTGGATCAATTTTAAAATATTCTTCACCATTTGAAAGTAATTTCCAATTCGCTTCTAAATCATCATGGTGTATTTCCAGCCATGCTTCAACTAATTTTACTTTTGATTTTGGAATAGAACCTTCAAGAATTTCACCATCTAATGCAATTACAACTTCATCTTCTGCATATTCTACATGAATATGTGGTTTATGATGTCTTTCCGAAATTTCTTTATGCATACGAATAACAATACCATAAAATAATGACAAAATAGGCATATTAATCTCCTATATATACTTTATACCAATAACAATACATGATCAATAGGTAAATTTCATGATTTTTATTAGAATTTGCCTATTTTTTAATAATATTTGATAAAATTTTGATTTTTTATTTCGCATAACGCCTTATAGATGAAACTATAACTAATTACTAGCAATAAAAAAAACATACCCCGCTGAACTTATAGTTTTAGTGCGAGGCTGTTGATTCAATCGCGGCCTTGAGAAGTCCTGTAAAAAGAGGATGAGGCTTGTTAGGGCGACTTTTGAATTCAGGATGAAACTGAACGCCGACAAAGAAACGGTTAGACGGTATTTCAACCGCTTCAACAAGCCTGCCATCGGGAGAAGTTCCGCAGATTACGAGTCCGTTACCCGTCAATTTTTCGCGGTAATCGTTGTTGAATTCAAAGCGGTGGCGGTGACGTTCGCTGATTTCGTCAGCATTGTACAATTTGCGTAAAAGCGAACCTTGCGCAGTTTTACACGGATACGCGCCAAGACGCATAGTGCCGCCGCTGCCCACCTTGCCCGCCTGATCCGGCATGATGTCGATTACGCGATAGGGCGAAGTTTCGTCAAACTCGCTTGAATTGGCGCGCTCCAGCCCGCAGTTACGTGCAAATTCTATCACGGCAATCTGCATTCCAAGACAGATACCAAGATACGGGATATTATTTTCCCTTGCGTACCGGCAGGCGGCTATCTTTCCCTCGATTCCCCTGTCGCCGAAACCGCCGGGAATAATTATGCCTTCAGTGTGTTTTAACTCTTCCGCTGCGTTTTCGTTTGTTATGTCTTCGCTGTCTATCCACATAATGTTGACGCTTGACGCTGTTTCAAATCCGGCGTGATTGAGACTTTCTATAATGGAAAGGTACGCATCATGCAGTTTGATGTACTTGCCGACAATGGCTATATTTACGCTCCTTTTTTTCGCAATAATTTTTTGCGTCATGTTCCGCCACTCGTCAAGATCAGCTTCGGGAGCGTTTATTCCCAGCTCGCGGCAGGCGACAATATCAAGTCCGTTTTGGTGGAGCATAAGAGGCGCCTCATACAAAGAGGAAAGGGTCATGTTTTCTATGACGCAATCGGGCTTTACATTGCAGAAAAGGGCGATTTTATCCTTAATGCCGACGCTTAAAGGTTCATCCGCGCGCGCGATAATGATATTAGGTGAAATACCCATGGCGCGGAGCTCCTTTACGGAGTGCTGTGTCGGCTTGGATTTATGTTCGCCGGAACATTTTAGATAGGGGACAAGCGTTACGTGAATAAAAAGGCAGTTTGGTCCGCCTTTTTCAAGCGAAATCTGCCGGATGGCTTCCAGAAACGGCTGGCTTTCAATGTCGCCCGTCGTACCGCCGATCTCGGTAATCAGTACGTCTGCGCCGCTGTTTTCGGCTCCCGCATATATAAAATTTTTTATCATCTCCGTAACATGAGGAATAACCTGAACTGTCCCGCCTAGATAGCCGCCCGCCCNNTCGCGTTCAAGTACGTTCCAGTANACCTTGCCGGAGGTCAAATTGCTTAACTTTGTAAGGTTCTCATCAATAAAACGCTCGTAATGGCCAAGATCAAGGTCAGTCTCCGCGCCGTCGTCTGTAACGAATACTTCGCCGTGCTGGAAAGGACTCATAGTCCCTGGATCAATGTTCATATACGGATCAAGTTTTTGCGCCGCTACTTTTAACCCGCGTTGTTTAAGCAGACGCCCCAAAGATGCGGCTGTGATTCCCTTGCCAAGGCCGGAAACAACCCCGCCTGTTACAAATACATATTTTGTCATAGCACTCCCGCTCATTTTCTGCCTCTTGAATGATACTCGTTTATGTCTGTTCTTTTCGGTATATATTGATTATTGCAAAATTCAAAGAAAATGTTTAGATATTTGACAGTATTTTTTAACCTTTTCCGAACGAATTGTCTATTACACATTGTGGACAAACGCTATTTCGTGAAAACAAAAGACACCAAATCAAACAGGCGGCGTCCCTTAAACATCTCTATAAAATCNCCTGTGAAGCAGGCTTCGACAATAAAAAACACCGCATGGACGCCTGTAACGTTTTTTACCGATGCGTTGTAAACTCCGTCGTCCATACCAATTTCGCAATTTCCTATTTCTGCGCCTTTTTCAGGATCGTCAATAAAAATGCGGATTTTGGATTTACACCCCGCCCCTTTAACATTGACGGAAAATTCCATGCTAAGGCTGGAAAAATCTTCGCCAAAATCAAAGTACCTGTAGCCGATGACACAGCCGTTTGTGATATTGGTTACTACCCGCGTAAATACATTTAGTTCGGTAATTAAACAGCCGTTCTTAAGGACGCACGCCGTATCTGCGGGCGTTATCTGATACGGAGAAAGGGATTTCTCAAAACCGAGTGANGTCATCTCTACCTGCGGGATACTGCCGTCAGATAGAATTTCAATGCGTTCAACGCAGCCGCGCCGGGACATAATCGTACCGTTGGTCATACGATGATAAAAAATATACCACTGTCCGTTGATCCNGCATATAGAACCGTGATTATTTCCGCCCGGATAGTCGATTCCGTTGTCTACAATCACGCCCCTGTATTCAAACGGACCGGTCGGCGAACTGCTTGTGGCGTAAACAAGCCTGCTGGCCGTTTTGGGTGAATATATCAGGTAATAGGTATTGCCTACTTTTCGCGGAGAACACGCCTCAAAAAAACGGTGAGGGTCTTCAACGGGAATAATGTCGTCCTTATAACTTCCGTCTAAAATTTCGTACATATTTTGCGGATTGATCTCTGCCATGAACGAACGTAAATATCCGCAGTAGATGTATACTCTTCCGTCATCGTCAACAAGTACGCCCGGATCAATAAACATGCCGTTTCCGCAAAAATCATCATTTTTACCGGCAGGTATATTGTATTTATATGTTGAAAGCAGCTTAAACGGTCCCTCAGGACGTTCGCTTACCGCGACACATCCTTTTGCGCCGACTATGTAGGCATACAGATAATATTTACCGTCTTTTTCGATCACATCAGGAGCGAAAAGAGCGTTATCAGTCCAATTTGTATCGGCGCTATGATCGCGATCCGTCCTTGTATGAAAAGTATCTCCGTGACAGACCCACTGATTTAAATTATCAACGGAAGCAGACCACACCTTTAATTTATAATCGCAGAATTTATCCGAACAGGCAGTGTCATGCGAACCATAAACGTAGACGCGGTTCCCAAATACTCTTGGCTCGCCGTCAGGGATGTATTCCCAGTTCGGCAGATAAGGATTAGGCATAATTATTTGCTCCCGATTATAAGTCATGGTATACTATTTATCAATAAATAGTAACCGGCGATTACGGAGTTTATTATGGATAAAACAAAAGCGGCATATTTTGAAGGCACAGTATCAATTATTGTTAATACAGTGCTGTTTGTCCTGAAAATGTGGGCGAGTATGGTAACAGGCTCAATCGCCCTTGCCGCGGACGCGTGGCATACGCTTTCCGATTCAATAAGCTCGATAATCGTTATTATTGCCGCCAAATTGGCAGGGAAAAAAGCCGACAAGGAACATCCTTTCGGGCACGGACGCTGGGAACAAATTGCTTCTCTTTTTATCGCGGTAATTCTTGCAACTATCGCATTTGGTTTTATGGAAAGCTCCGTAAGGCATTTTATAAACAAAGAAAAAGTTGAGTATGGATTAATTGCGATAATTATAACGATTGTGTCAATTGTGTTAAAGGAATTGCTTGCGCAATACGCGTTTTATATCGGGCGGAAAACAGATAATTCCAATATAAAAGCGGACGGCTGGCATCACAGATCGGACGCTCTTTCTTCTATAGTAGTATTGGCAGGTATTCTGTTTGCAAAACAGTTCTGGTGGATTGACAGCGTGTTGGGCGTAATAATTGCCTTTATGCTGTTTTACGCCGTTTTTGAAATATTAAAGGAAGACATAACCAAGATTTTGGGTGAAGAGCCGGGCACTGAATTAATCGGCAAAATCACAAATGAAATAAAGGAAATTTACAACGACGATTTAAATATTCATCATGTTCATTTGCACAATTATACTACNCACAAGGAATTAACATTTCATATCAGGCTGAAAGGTAATTTGACAATCGGAGANGCGCATAACGTTACAGTAAAAATAGAAGATANAATTGAAGAAAAATACGGATTGATAGCGACAATTCATGTTGAGCCGCTGGAAGCAATGCCTTTAAGCGGGTGAACCTTCAACTCTAATAAATTGTAGTTCCGGTGAATTCTTCGCCCGAAAGTATTTTTTTTAAGTTTTCAAGATTTTTTCCCGAAGCGCAAATTACCTTAAGGCCGATTTTTTCCGCATGGCGGCTCGCAACGGGATCAAAGGGGACATTTTTTCCCGGGACCCATTCATCGCCCATCATTGAACGGAAATCCGCCCATGAAATTTTGTCTATCGGACGGGCATTGCTGTCTATTTTAGGATCCGCTGTGTAAACTTTTTCAATGTTGGAAAGGTTGATAACAGTGTCGGCGCGGAATCTTTCCGCCAGCAATACCGCATCGTAATCTGTTGAAAAGCCAGGCTTCCACCCTGCGGCGACAAGTATGCGGTCTGTCAGAGGAGCAACTTCTGCAGGGTTTGTTACGACTTCCTGAGCGCACCATTCGCCCATTACCGCTTTTATAAGCTGCGCGTTTAAGCGTGTAGCCATGATTCCAATCCAATCGGCTTCTTCGTCCTTTACTTTGGCGTTAATTTCACGGCAGGCATTTTGCCAATGCCGCGCGGGACCTCCGCCTCCGACNACAAAGATAAATCTCCTGCCGGAATCTGTTTCTATNAATGATTTGATAAGGTTTACNAATTTTTTCAGGAAATCTACATCAACACCGTCAGGGGCGACAATTGAACCGCCTAATGAAATTACCGTTACCATAAAAACCTCAATAAAATATGAACTTGAAATTAAGTTTGAGAACAATTCTATTGTACATAAATTCCTGAAATTGTAACATCTCCCCAAAGACTTGTGTACGAATCAAGGCCGCCGGACGCTTCTTCCCATAAATTTTGAAGCGAATATGATTGAGTATGGGACACAGACCTNCCCCTGCTTTCCATTTGAGAAAGAACAATTTCGCCCCTGGAAAAAGTTATGCGCTGGTTATCCATATTGCCGAAGTAAAAATTAGCCGCGTCTTCCCTGTTTGTCTGTGCGCCTACTGCTCCCGCCCCCATTGCAGGATCAACCGGTATCCAGCCGAAATAATCGATCCAGAATTCCGTCCAATAATGCCGCATTGTCTGTCCGTAACGGTCTATCAACACTCCGGCAGCCGGAATGCATGGTATACCGGCGGCGCGCGCCAATGTAGTGAAGAGCAGGGCAGCCGTGTAGGGATCCGCCCGCTTTTGTTCAATTGCCGCCGCAATATTTCCCGAATTAGGGATAGGAGTTTGCGTTATATGAATGTTTTCTATAATCCAGTTGTACAGCAGCCTTGCCTTTATATACGGGTTCTGCTCTCTTCCTGCAACGGTATTAACTGTCGTTTTAACCTGAGGAATTGCCGCCGGAATCATATCCGAACCCTGAGTGTAAGCTGCAGAAAGTGGAGTTTTTTCCTGTTTTACAGACATGGGATTTATTTCTGTTTCTACCGAATATATGTCGACATTAAAGGATAAATTCACAAGATGCCNTGATCCTGTTGTGAGATTTTCCAGCTTATAAAGACTTACGCCTTTATAATTTTCCAGAAACGGTTCTGTGTTACGCGAAACAAGAGTAACATTGCGCTGTGAAGGAGAATTAACAGGCATTGGTATCCACAGGTACAGCGTATTAGGTCTTGTCGCTTCAAGAACCCTGATATCAACTGAATAACTTACGGTNTAACTGCGTTTATCCGTAAAATTTTTTACGCCCGGTTTCCCGCCCGTATTAAAGGAAACAGGGCGGGACTTGCCGTGAGGCGTCCTTACATCAATATTTCCGTTTACTGCTCCGTCCGGCACACGAACCTGTATTTCCCGCGTATTCCATGATACATAGCCGAATTCCGTTTCCGACACTTCAATATACTCAGGTTCTCTTACTANATAGGGATTAAGCGAAGCCGATTTATAATCCCATGAAAAAAATACGCCTCCGTTATTTAATGCGCTTAAAAGCGAACCTTCCTGTGATATTCCGAAGTTACTGCCTNTAATTGTAATTATTGTTCCCGGAGCGCCTGTCTGCGGATTTATAGATATTATTTTCGGCGCAAGCCCTAATTCTTCACCGTCAACAGGTCTTGGAACTGAGGCTGAATTTGAAAATAAAACACCGTTGCTTTTNCCGCCCTTTGTGTTTACATANAGAAGCCCTGATTCGCCGAATTCAGGGATTCTGACCATGATAAGATTGTCTTCCCACAAATAATAGGATGAGTTAGTAGGCGATATTCCCGCAATAGTTACATTGGATTCTTCCCGTGATGCGCCGAAATTTTGTCCTGTAATTGTAATAACGTCGCCCATTCTGCCTATTTTTGGATCAATTGATGATATTACAGGGATTTTGGAATCACATGAAAGCAAGAGCAAAAAAGAAAAAAGGACTGGCAGCGCAGCCCTTGTTAAATCATGGTTTGACATTTCCGGAATTGGGACTTGTCCGGTTGTATGGATTTACAGTAATAATAATTTCTATTGACGGGTCTAAATTTTGCGATTCACCGAGAGGGAAGAAATAAACAGGTTCGCCGAATACCATGGGAACTGTTTGAATGGAAGTAAAATAAGTAACGCCCTTTTCCGGTTCAGCAATCCAAATTTGCCCTTGAACTACCAAAACATTACCGTCATTGCGGATATAGGGCGTAAACTGTACAACTACCACTATGTTTGAGCCTACTACTTGAACACCTACAGGAACGCCGGATATTGATGTTTTGTGGTTATTTTCGCTCCAAATTACCTTTTTCCCATTTTCCAGCACTCTTGAATTTATATCTAAAACCAACGCCTGTCTTCTTTCCTGCGTTCCTGTGCTGCTCAATTGCTTGTTTTGGGCGCTGACGGGAATAATTAAAATAAATAAATTAAAAATACTGAACAGGCAAAATAAACGCATCATTTACTGGTTTCTCCGTGTATAATCGGCAGCCCTGATTATAGCAGGTTCGCCTGCTCTTGAAAAGCTGCTGTTTTCCGGCAGTTGAAGAATGATTATTTCTTTACCGTTTGAGTTTAAATACTGAAGAACATCGCTGATGTTTCCGGCAGGAATAATACCGGGTACTTCCTCTTCTGCAGACACGACAAAGTTACTCCTGTCGCCGGATTCAACCTTATGATTAGCGACGGCGTTATTGCCCACGGAACCACCCCTGAACCATACTGCGCTTACAAGCGCGATAATAATTGCCGCCGCNGCNGCCGCAGGCAGGGGAATNGAAAGCCTGCGTTTCCACAGATTTTCAGTTTGACGGTTAACAGGGCTTAATTGCCGCCTTCCGTAGGAACGAGTTCTGTAAGAGTACGTCCCGTTTGACCTTGCTTCCAGTTTTTGCCAGACCCTTTTCATTGAAGCTTCCATAAGTTCCTGTTCTGAAGAGAATTCCTCAGAAACATTACCGGAAGATTCGGCAGCAGCCCGCTTTTTGGTTGTATCTATCTTTAAAAATTCCTGCATACGTTTAAAATTCTTAAACTTTTCCCCGCATACGGAACATTCTGATAAATGGCTTTCCATTTTTTCTTTCCACGGTGAGGGTAATTCCCCGTCGATNTAGATTGATAGAAGTTGTGGATCAGGACACATTTGTACCNCCTTGTAAAATCGCGGCAAGCCGCTCTCGGGCTCTAAAAACCCTTACTTTAACATTACCTTCGCTTATACCTAAAATTCTGCCAATTTCCTTATAATTCATTTCTGCATATTCTTTTAATATTAATACCATTCGTAAATTTTCCGGCATCTTTTCAAGCGCTTTCTGAACCTCTTCGCTTGTCTCTTTTTTTACAAGCAGTCCTTCGCCGGATTCCTCCTGCCTGAAATCTTCTTTAAAGGCGCGCTGATACGCCTTACGCTCACGATCCTTACGCTTTGCATAATTTAATGAAGCGTTTTTAACTACGCGAATCANCCAGTACTTCGCTTCTTCAGGATTTGGAAAAACCATGTTTCTTTCGTATAAACGAAAAAAACTTTCCTGACAAAGGTCTTCCGCCGCTTCCGTGTTATTGGTAATCCTGTAGGCAACCCTGAACAGTACCGGAAAAGCTGAATCGTAAAGGCGCTTAAACTCCAGTTCAAAGTTTAAGTTTTGGCTGCCTGACTTTTCGTTAGCAATGTTGTCCGCGGCGTCTGTATCACTTTCCAACATACCCTTTACATGATTAAACAAGTTTTTTCTCCAATTGTTACATATTTGTTTTGCGCCATGTAGTTCCGCCGGGACTGTCTTCCAGTATTATACCACGTTCTTTCAGGTTTTGTCTTATATTGTCGGCAGCAGCAAAGTCCTTTTCCTTCTTTGCTTTTGCTCTTTTAGCGATTAAATCTTCAATTTCCCGCATAAATTCTTCATTTATACCGTTATTTTCACCGCTTTTTTCGGCCAAACAGGCGTTTTTAAGCCCCAGCGCCAATACACTGTCCATGTCAAATACAGCCGCAAGTGTCTGTTGCGTGGCCGGCGCTTCTTTTAATAACCCCCATAATTCCGCCAATGCCCGAGGGGTGGAAAGGTCGTCATAAAGAAATTTATTAAATCTTTCAATATACTCTGCTGATTCACCCTTGCCGGGTTCTGTAATGTCAGAGTTGATACCGCCGCATTTGTCCGCAAGAGAAATAACCTTGTCTGTAAGCGATTCCAGTGAATTTTTCGCCCCTTTCAGGCTTTCCATAGAAAACTGAAGCTGGCTGCGGTAATGACCGCTAAGCAGGAAATAGCGGTAGTCAAGCGGGTCAAAGCCTTCGTCTATAAGNTTTTGCAAAGTGAGAAATTTCCCCGANGACTTGGACATTTTGCCTTTATCCAGCACAAGAAATTCATTGTGAAGCCAGTACGACACCCAGGGTTTTTTTCCTGTGGCGGCTTCGCTTTGGGCAATTTCGTTTGTGTGGTGGATTGGAATATGGTCAATCCCTCCGGCGTGAATATCAAAATTTTCACCCAGATATTTCATGCTCATTGCCGAACATTCAATATGCCAGCCCGGATAACCGCGCCCCCAAGGACTGTCCCAAACCAGCGTCTGATTTTCAAACTTGCTTTTTGTAAACCAAAGCACAAAATCATGGGGATTTTT
>WRGH01000051.1 GCA_009787285.1 Brevinematales bacterium | reverse complement strand
AATTTGACACATCAATCTCGGAGCATAAAGAAAGAGCAGACTCGGTGATTAAATTGCAGCAGCAGGAAATTAATACTAAAATCGGCGGGGTTATGGAAGAAACTAATATGTCCGTAAAATCGCAGCTTCAGGAAATTGAGGCTACAATCGGCGAGTTTAAAGAAAAATCTGATGCGGCGATCAAATTGCAGCAGCAGGAAACAAACGGCGTACTTTCCAAGCTTAACGCTTCGCTTGCCGAGCTGCAGACGCATATAACAAGCCAGTTAAAACAGCAATGGAATGAAATTGACACGTCAATCTCGGAACATAAGGAAAAATCAGAAGCGGAAATCAAAGCGCAGATGCAGGATATTAATGCAGCAATAAGCGGAGTCAAGGAAAAATCGGAAGCGGAAATCAAACTGCAGATGCAGGATATTAGTACAACAGTAAGCGTGTTCAAAGAAAAGTCAGAAGCGGAAATAAAAGCGCAGATGCAGGATATTAACGCGATAATCAGCGAGTTTAAGGAAAAATCTGATACGGCGATCAAATTGCAGCAGCAGGAAACAAACGGCATCATTTCCGAACTCAACGCTTCGCTTGTCGAATTGCAGACACATGTAACGAGCCAGTTAAAGCAGCAGCGGAATGAAATTGACACGTCAATCTCGGAACATAAGGAAAAATCAAACTCAGTCATTAAATTGCATAAGGACGACATTAATGCAGCAATAAGCGAGTTTAGGGAAAAATCCGCCGCTGCAATTAAATTACAGCAGCAGGAAATAAACGAACTAATTTCCAAACTCAACGNTTCACTTGCCGGACTNCAGACAAATACAAAAAGCCAGTTAAAACAGCAGCAGGATGAAATTAATTCCGCGCTTAAAGAACAATTAGATTCATGGAAATTACTTTGCAGCGATACTGAAAAAAATATCATTACCGCAAACGAAAAACGTATTGAAGATTACAGCAAGGTTCAATCTGAATCCATAAAGCAGCTTAACAGTCTTGCAGACGACGCAGGGCGGCTGGAGAAAGAACTGCGCCTTTCAATGCAAGAAGCAATTTCAAAGGTTAAAAACGATTTCTCGTTATTTGAAAAAGAATCCGGCGTTTCCATACAGACTGCCTCTTCCGCATTTGACACGCAGGTACAGGCATTCAAAAAAGAAATTGCGGAAATGGACAGCGAACTTAACGGTATCAGACAGCAGGCTTACGACAATGTATCGGAAAAACTTGTAATTTTTGAAAATGATTTTACTGCCGAACTTGGAAAACGCGCTACGGAAATCGGGCGGCAAATTGCCGACTGGCAGACAGGTTTGCAGGAGCGGCTTGAAAACAGCATGGTAAAAATTACCAACGACTGGCAGCAGGCTGAAGAACACATTACCGCAGATCAGCGTAAAAATATCGTTGCTCTCGGCGAGCGCCTTACCGCCGATTTGGAAATGCTCAAGCAGGAAGCGGCAGCCTTTGAAAGAGGCATAAGGGAAGAAATGCAAAATGTAGACGAAACCCGCTCGTTATATGCCGTACAGATCAAGCAGGACCTTGCGGAAATCCGCACAACAGCGGAAGACGAGGTAAAGACCCAAGTTGGCCAGCATCAGATTTCCATGCAGGAAATTCTGCGGCAGAAACAGAGGGAGCTTGAGAAGGAAATCACTGAAATTACCGAATATTCCAAAGANGCGTACGCTTCACTTGATGAGACGGCAGCAAATACACGTAAAACTTTTGATGAATGGCAAAGTTTGTATAACACAAGAATGCGCGAAATGGACAACTCACTGGAAGAACTGCGCAGGCACAGCAGGGAAACAGCCGCAGAAAATGACGAGCGCATTTCCGTGTTCCGCCAAAACCTTGAAGATATCCGCAAAGAACTTGGCGTTCAGAAAAAAATCTTTGACCAAACCGGTACGCTCAGGCAGGAAATGGAACGCGGCATAGAGGAAATTAACGGAAATCTGGATCGCCTTGATCAAAGGAAAAAATGAAATTACTCAGCTTGAAAACAAGTTCACGCATATCAAGCGGCTTGAAGAAGAAATTCAAAGCAAGATGAACAGTTTCCTTTCGGAAAGACATCGAATGGAAGTTATGGAAAAGAATTTCGAGCGAATCATAAAAACCTCGCAATCGGTAGAAGAAAAGCTTGCACACATAACTACATCGGACGACATCCTTCAAGCGGTGCAGGTAAAGATACGAGAACTGGAAGACGCTCTTAAAGAAACCGAAGAAAAATATCAGCGAATTGAACGCAAGAATACGGTGCTTGAAAAAACCAATGAGGGCATCGATCACAATTTTCAGGCGCTGCAAAAAACAGAGAATGCGATCAAGAATGCGCAGACATTCATCACAGAAGTTTCCGCTCAACTGGAAGAACTTAAAACATCCGTTGAAGCTTTATCGGCGGAAAACATAAAAGCTAATGACGCTGTAGAAAAAATCGCTTCTCTTGATGAGTCGCTTGAACAAATCGAGAAACGTATTGTCGACATGAATGTTGCACGCGAATGGCTTGCTCGCATAGAAACGGAACTAAAAGCGCTGGACAAGGATGCAAGAACTCATCTTAAACTTGCTAAAGGATTNTTNGAACGTGAAGGCGGCAAGACAGCTTCCGCAAGCAAGGGCGCTCCTCCNCCGCAGGATCGCGACAATGTTATAAGGCTTAAAGAACAGGGCTGGACTGTCGAAGAAATCTCAAAAGCAATGAATATAGGCAGGGGCGAGGTTGAATTGATTCTGGAAATTGGCTCAAGAGGCTGATATTTCTTTGAATCGCAGCGCATGGAACAAATTTGTAAAAGCAAGAGAACGCTTCCGTTATATAACGGAGGAGACAGANNGATCTGTCCCTAAATTAAAAAAAATACAGCAAAAATTTGCCGACAGCCGCGCCGGTAAAAATTCATCCTACACTGTTGAAACTCCGGTAGTGTACAACAGCGCGCTTGACGGTATAACCGCAAGCGATGAAATTAAGTTAATCCTTGTCGCGGATAACCCGGGCCGCCGCGAACAGGCTGCGGAAAACAGGCGTTATCTTGTCGGACCGTCAGGAAAAATAGCGCAGAAATTTTTCCGTGATAACCCGCAGCTTGGAATTGATTTTACAAAAAACGTAATTATTCTGAATAAAACTCCGATTCATTCGCCGCGCACCGCTGAANTGCGGCAGCTTTGCCTGACGGAAGCCGGCTCAAACTCAATCGCCGCGGCTCTTGAAGAATCGCAGAAGAAAATGGCGCGGCTTCTTCTGGAATTCCACGAAGCCCTTTGCATTCCGGTATATATAATCGGATACTCAGAGATGAAAAAAGGCGGCATTTTTGAAACATACACAGAAACGCTGAAAAAATTATATTTTGGTAAAAAGCTTTTGTATGATCAGGTTTTTTTGTTCCGCCANTTTTCTATGAACCANTTTACAATTGATTTGAAAAAGCAGNCGTTAAAAGGAGAAACTGTCGAAAAAAGCCTTGCGCGAATCGGCGCATCGTACAGAGATAGAATTCTTATAATGCATAATTTAACTTGACAAAAACATAAAATATAATACTATTTATTAAAGGGAGGAAATTATGCCAGCAGCAAAAAAAGCAACTAAAAAGACANCAGCGAAAAAACCCGCATCCAAAGCGACAGCAAAAAAGACAACAAAGAAGTAACGCTAAAATGCTATCGGTCTGCGCTTGGTACTACCAACGCAGGCCGTAGCATTAATGCAAGAAGGTACATCTTCATAATACAGCGTTATTGCTTCTTTTAGATAAACTACTGCTGCTTTCTATAAACATTTCCTCGTTATCGCTGAACCCTGCCCGAAGCGTTGCCGCCCGCAAGTTTTTCAACTTCATCAACACTTACAAAATTAAAATCGCCTTCAATGGAATGTTTTAGGCAGCTTGCGGCAACGGCAAATTCCAGCCTGTCCTGCGGCGGCATACCCTTAAGAGAGGCATATATTAATCCGGCCGCGAAACTGTCGCCGCCGCCTACCCTGTCCACTATGTGAATTTCATATTTTTCTGAAAAATAAAAATCTTTTCCGTCATAAAACATAGCAGCCCAGTTATTGTTGTCCGCGGATATTGATTCCCGCAGAGTAATCGCAGTCTGCTTAAAACCAAAACGTTTAACAAGGGCTGACGCAACTTCCTTGTAGCCATCATGGCTGATTTTTCCCGACGTTACATCAGCGCCGCTTGCGTGAATACCGAAAACATCTGCGGCGTCTTCTTCGTTTGAAATGCAAATATCAACAAATTCCATCAGCTTGCCCATTACTTCACCTGCTTTTTCCCGGGACCAAAGGTTTTTCCGGTAATTAAGATCGCAGGAAACCGTAATACCCTTTGACCGCGCGGCTTTGCACGCTGCAAGACATACAGCCGCCGCGTTATCTGAAAGCGCGGGAGTTATTCCCGTAAAGTGAAACCAGTCTGCGCCCTGAAATATTTTTTCCCAGTCAAAGTCGGCTTCAGAAGCTTCAGCGATTGCCGAATGGGCGCGGTCGTAAATCACCTTTGAAGGACGCTGAGACGCGCCTTTTTCAAGAAANTAAATTCCTACTCTGCCGCCGCCCCTTATTATCATGGAAGTGTCCACTCCGAATTCGCGCAGTCTGTTCACGGCTCCNTGTCCGATTTCATGTTTGGGAAGTTTTGTAACATAAACCGCGTCTATGCCGAAACCGGCAAGCGAAACAGCGACATTAGCCTCGCCGCCGCCGTAAGTCGCGCCGTAGGAATTGGCTTGAACAAAACGATAATGCCCTTCCGGCGCAAGACGAAGCATAATTTCACCAAATGTAACAACTCTGCTCATTTTTAAATCCTCCCGTAATAACTTTACTATCATTTTTANAGATTATCAACCGAGCTTGTTAAAAAACCNAAGTTTCGGAACAGCCTTTACTATTCAAACACGAAAAATAAAAGTAATATATGAATATTATGGAACAGGAAAAAAATTCGTTATGAGTAAAAGATTTGAACCTAAAAAAATAAAAGCCATTGCGATTGATCTTGACGGAACTACCCTGATGCCGGACACATCGCTTGGNGAGCGCACCGCAAAAACCCTGCAAAAATTAATTTCGAACGGAATGCAGGTAATTATTGCGACAGGCAGGGCGATTATTGCGTCTGAAAAATATCGGAGTGAAATCGGCGCGGAAGGACCGATGGTTTTTTTTAACGGCGCTGAAGTTGTGGAGCTTCCTTCCGGTAAATTATTGCACACAAGTTTTATAACAACCGATGTAATAGATCACGGAACAGATATAGCCCGCAGTTTGGGAGTTCATTATCAAGTTTATCTTCCCGCCGGAATTTCACCTGACACAGGAAAGGAAGACCCTCAGCAAAAATGGGAGATGCTGTTAATCGAAAAAAACAGTCAGGAAGCGGAATTGTACAAAAAACACACGGGNATAGTTCCGGTTATTAAAGACCTGAAAATCCTTGCCTCGCTGCCTGAGTTAAAAAAGTGTATAAAGGGAATGTTTATNGCCGATCCTTCCCTGCACGATGAAATCCGAAAAAGAATGTACGATCGTTTCGGCGATGAAATCAGTATTTTGCGCAGTTTTCCGACTTTTCTTGAAGTGCTTAACGCAGGCGTATCAAAGGGCGAAGGTTTAAAAATCGCCATGCGGCACAGAGGTTTAAAAAAGGAAGAAGTTATCGCTTTTGGGGACGAAGAAAACGATTTATCGATGTTTACGGCGGCAGGTTTCTGCGCCGCGCCTGAAAGTGCGAGNGATAAAATTAAAAATGCCGCAGATTTCGTTTGCGGCTCAATTGCGGAAGAAGGGCTTGCCGCATACCTTGAAAAAACTTTCCTCTAGCAAATTATCCATTTACCTCAAGAGCATAGAATCTGACGCCGAAAACGACACCATTAACAGAAAGCGGGACAATTGGCGNTACTGCCACCGACTTGACTACCACCGATAAGACCAGCGGCTGGTAAAAACCGGCGCGGGCAAGTTCCACGTGCGCTATCTTATGTTGCGGGATGCGTGTCCGGCCGCGCTCAAAGCGCGCCGGACATCGTTTNTATCAGCCCATTGCNCTAATAGTTTGTAACAAATAAAGGTTTACTTCTTGTATTTTTCACAAAAATGCCGAGAAAACGACATATGTTTATGCTAATACGCTGTAATAACTAAATATCAAGATATATTATATTTAAGGGACACTCGCGGTTCAAGGCGGCGTAAACCTTTACAATCATAACTCATTTATTCTAAAATGAATTATGGAACCGCGAATCAAGAATAAACCGGCTTCAAAAAAAAATGAAAAGATAAAAGAACCTGAGGAATTCAAGGTTATTCTCCTGAACGACCATTATACAACTATGGAATTTGTTGTTGAAGTTTTAATGGTTATTTTTCATAAAAACATTATTGATGCAAACAGGATCATGCTGGACGTACACAGAAAAGGCAGAGGAGTAGTAGGGGTTTATACATGGGATATTGCCTCTACAAAGACTGAGCAGGTACACATTGCAGCCAGAGCTAACGAATTCCCGCTTCGTTGCGTAGTAGAACCGGCGTGAAATGATAGAAAGATTTTGATGTTTAAGGTATAATATTGGTAAGGATGAAAAATGAGAATTTCCGGTCATGTACAGGCAATAATTGACGCAGCGTACAATGAAGCGAAACTTAGAAACCATGAGTACCTGACGCCTGAGCATATTTTATATGCAGCTCTGGCTTTTGATGAAATACAGGAAGTGTTGTTTTCGTGCGGAGCGAATGTTGAACAGCTCAAGCTTGGAATGGAAAATTATTTTGAACAAAAACTTGCGGTTACAACAACCGGCGAACCTGTCAAAACAGTAGGATTTCACAGCATAATTGAAAGGGCCAATTTACATTGCAGGTCTTCCCAAAAAGAAATGATCGATGTGGCGGATATTCTGGTTTCNCTTTACGATGAAGAACGCTGTTACAGCGCCTATTATCTGCGTAAAGCGGGAGTTAAGCGTCTGGAGCTTTTACAGACGTTATCTCACAATTCCGGTAATGAAGACTTTTTNAGTTCGGGAAAAGACGGACAAAACGGTAAATTTCCAAGACATTCGTTAGACTCAGGTATTCCTGACGAAGAACAGGGCGACGGTCAGAGATCAAAGGCAAACAAGAAAAGCGCTCTTGAGCGTTATGCGATAGACCTTACGGCTCTTGCCCGTGAAAACAAGCTTGAACCTGTTATAGGCAGGGAGGAAGAACTTGCCCGTACGGTGCAGGTGCTTTGCCGCAGATTAAAAAACAATCCTATTCATGTAGGAGATTCAGGCGTAGGAAAGACGGCAATTACCGAAGGGCTTGCGCAGAAAATTGTAAAAGGCGACGTGCCCCCGTTATTAAAAGGTTTCAGCATTTTTTCGCTTGACATGGGCGCTCTTGTGGCGGGAACCAAATACCGAGGCGATTTTGAAGACAGGGTAAAACGGGTTGTTGAAGAAATGCTTAGAAAAGAAAAAGCCATTCTTTTTATTGATGAGATTCACACGCTTGTGGGAGCCGGTTCTGTTTCAGGCGGCGCATTGGACGCTTCCAATTTATTAAAACCCGCTCTTACATCAGGCAAACTTCGCTGTATCGGCTCTACAACCCATGAGGAGTACGGAAAATTCTTTGAAAAAGACCGCGCTCTTTCCCGCCGTTTCCAGAAGATTGATATTAACGAACCAAGCGAAGAAGTGGCAATTGACATTGTAAACGGGTTGAAGTCGCGTTACGAAAACTATCATCATGTGCATTACAGCGATGAAGTTGTAAAAACCGCTGTGCGTCTTTCCGCNCAGTTTATTACAGAACGCAGACTGCCTGACAAGGCTATCGATGTAATTGATGAAGCCGGAGCTTATGCGCGTATAGAAGCTTATAAAACGACAGAAACGTATAAAACGGAAGAAACTCCTTCTACTGTGCAGGACGGTCAGGTTGAGACAATAGAAATAAGCCTTCCGGTTATCGAAACTGTTATTTCAAAAATAGCCCGTGTGCCTCAGCGTTCTGTCGGGGAAAGCGAGAAAGACAAACTAAAAGATTTGGAAAAAAGGCTTAAAGAGCGTATTTTCGGCCAGGATGAAGCTGTCGCCGCAGTAGTCAAGGCAGTCAAGCGTTCACGGGCAGGTTTCAGGGCGGAAGGCAAACCCGTATCAAATTTCCTTTTTGCGGGCCCTACCGGCGTCGGAAAGACAGAGCTTGCCCGTCAGTTAGCTGAAATACTCGGTGTTTCAATGATACGTTTTGACATGAGCGAATATCAGGAAAAGTACACAGTCTCGCGTCTTATCGGTTCTTCGCCCGGTTATGTCGGCTACGAAGACGGCGGTCAGCTTACCGATGCAGTGCGCAAACAGCCTCATGCCGTAGTTCTACTGGACGAAATTGAAAAAGCGCATACCGATATTTTCAATATACTCTTGCAGATAATGGATTATGCAACCCTGACTGATAATCAGGGAAGAAAGGCGGACTTCCGCAATGTTATTTTTATTATGACAAGCAATGCGGGAGCAAGGGATATAGGCAAGGGTCTTATCGGTTTCGGAGAGCGCATCATGGACGAAAGCGCAGTAGACAGCGCGGTAGAAAAAATCTTTTCTCCCGAATTCCGCAACCGTCTTGACGCTGTAGTGCGTTTCGGTCATCTTTCGCGTGAAATTATGGTTTCCATTGTTAATAAAGAACTTGACGCTTTTACCGCCCAGCTTGCGGAAAAAAACGTAACGCTTACCGTTACCGAAAACTGTATTGATGAGCTTGCCAAAGAAGGCTACAGCCGTGAATTCGGCGCGAGAAATACAAGCCGCATTATCGAAGAAAAGATTAAAAGTTTCTTTGTAGATGAAGTTCTCTTCGGACGTTTAAGCGAGGGCGGCAGCGCAGTTGTAGACTGGATTGACGGTGAATATAAGCTGAATATTACAGAAATGGAGACGGTACACGCATAAATTTACTCCGGGCCCCGATCCTGATTTTCCGTATCTTGGTGAAAACGACTATTTTTCTTTTGCCGATCCTGAAAAATGGAATGATGACATAATCGCGGTCGGCGGAAATCTTTCGCCCGGAATGCTGCTTTCAGCTTATGAACAGGGTATTTTCCCATGGTACAATCCCGAAGACCCGGTAATCTGGCAGTCCCCTGACCCGCGCTGCGTAATTTTATCCGGTAAACTCCATGTTTCCGCCTCAATGCGTAAAATTATCAACGCAGGCGTATTTGAAATAACATTTAACCGGGACTTTACCGGAGTTATAAAAAGCTGCGCGGAAACAAAAAGGCGCGGACAGAGCGGNGGTACATGGATTACCGCCGATATTATCGAAGCATACGCTGAATTGCACCGGCTGGGCTGGGCTCACTCTGCGGAAACATGGCAGGACGGACAGCTTGTCGGAGGCTGTTACGGCGTACTTATGGGAAAAGCTTTTTTCGGAGAATCCATGTTTTCACGAAAAAGCAACGCTTCAAAAGCCGCCTTCTTAAGCCTTGCGGAAAAACTCTTTAAAAANGGGCTTGCCTTCGTCGACTGCCAGGTTCCCACGCCGCATTTGGCAAGTCTCGGCGGAGAGGAAATGTCCCGAAAAGATTTTCTGGAACTGCTGAAGGTATATAATATTTCAAGAAAAAGTGCGATAATATAAGTATGGATATTCAATCAGCGTCAGTAAATTTAAGTCAGGCAAGGCTGCAGGAAGATGCGGCTGTTCTGGTTCAGTCGAAGGCTCTTGACAGCATAAAGGAACAGGCCGCCGCTGTAGAAAAACTTATTGCCAGCGCCCAGCCTGTCACAGACCCCAATCTTGGACAGCGCGTCAATATTATTGCCTGACAGGTTACTGT
>WRGH01000050.1 GCA_009787285.1 Brevinematales bacterium | reverse complement strand
CAGGGCGCGCATACAGGTGAAGTTTCAGTTCTGCAGCTTAAAGATTTGGGCGTTCAATCAATCATTCTCGGCCACAGTGAAAGACGCCACTCTTATAAAGANGACGACGCTCTAATTAACAAAAANGTTAAACTTGCCTTAAAGCACAGGTTTGAGGTGATTCTCTGTATTGGCGAATTACTTGAAGAACGTGAAGCCGGCAGGGTAGAAGAAGTATGTGAGACGCAGATTGTTAAAGGGCTTGAAGGTGTCGACGCGTCTGATTTGTCCAGCGTTGTTATCGCTTATGAACCTGTCTGGGCTATCGGTACAGGAAAGACAGCGACTCCCGAAGACGCGGAAGCGGTACATGCCTTTGTACGCAAAGTGATAGCGAGGCTTTACGGAGAAGCGGCNGCGGAAAAAATCATCATCCAGTACGGCGGCTCTGTAAAACCTGACAATGCGGCGCAGCTTATGGCGATGAAAAACATTGACGGCGCTCTTGTCGGCGGCGCATCGCTTAAGACAGATACTTTCGTACCCATTGCGAAATTTTCCTNAAGCAGGTTTTTCTGGGATATGAGCTTTTTCTGTCTTTTATGGGTTCCTCTTTTTTACCTTTTGCGGCGTTCTTTTGCAGGTACAAGCGGCTCAGGCAGCGTATGGGCGTTACTGCTTGGAAGTATAATTGCAATTATTCAATTCTTCCTGGGTTATTTTGTTAATCCGGGAGGTTTTGGATTTTCCCGCTGGCTTTTTGGTTTTATTGATATTGTAAGCCTGCCGGTTCTTATTCCGCTTTTTATATGTTTACTGATGCTGTTTTTACAGGGCTTTTCGGAAGATGCCGATTTTGCAAATTTTGCATTGTTATGGTTAATTCCGGTTGCAGCCATGCGGGCATTAAGCTGGAGTTCAGCAAACGAGCCGATTTTACTTGTAGCCGTTCCGCTGTTGTGGACAGCGCTTGCCGTAGGAATTCCTTTTTTCATTAATTGGATGATGAGTACCCTTCGCTGGTATTCAGTCATTATTTCAATTATTTGTATTTTGGCTTTGCCNGTTTCTGCTTCAGCCGCTTATTGGGCTTTCTTTTCCCAGCAGACGGCATTAGGNTTTTTNTTGTTTTTTATAACCCAAATTCCGCTTGCATTTTCACTGACGCTGGATATTTTNCACAATTAACCTAATTGACCGCATGCTCCCGATACGCCGCGNCCCTTGTGAAGCCGNGTTGTAACTTTTAAGTCGAAGCTTTCAAGTTTTTTTATAAAATCAACGGTTTCCTTTTTATTAGGTTCACGCAATGGGATGCCTTCAAACTCAAGGCCTTCAACAGTATTCCATGGGATTATGTTTACTACGTTTTCTATTCCTTCTGCAAAACGCGCGATGGAAGCGGCATCCTGATCGCGCGTGTTGACGCCGCAAAGCAGAGGAATTTCAAGAGTAATGCGTCCTCCGCCGTTACGCTGGAAAAGGATTAGAGCTTCTTTTATCTTTTGAAGAGGATTTGCCGCAGTAACCGGCATCAGTTTTTTGCGCAGCATCTCGTCAGCCGTNGTTAATGAAAGGGCGAGNCTTACAAAGGGGCCGTTTTCAGCAAGGTCAAACAGGCTGCCGCATATTCCGCAGGTAGATACGGTAATCCTCCGTNTGGAAAAATTCAAACCGGAAGGATCGTTAAAAATTGAGATAGCTTTTCTAAGATGCGCCAAATTAAGGAGAGGCTCGCCCATTCCCATAATGACAATGTTGTCTATTATATGTTTTTCTTTTAAGTGTTCTTCTTTTTTTTGTGCTTTTTCATTTGCGGCGGCTAAAGCGGCAAGTAAAAAAAACTGTTCTGCAATTTCACCTGATTCAAGATTGCGTTTAAAGCCGAGAGCGCCTGTTCTGCAGAAAACACACCCTGCAGGACATCCGCATTGAGTAGAAAGGCAGGCTGTAAGGCGGTTTTTCCCGTCTCTTAAAAGGACGGCTTCAATTTTTTTGCCGTCTTCCAGGGATATTGCCATTTTCATTGTGCCGGAATCTTTATGACAGCTAACGACAGAGCCTGAAAAAAGGCGGAAACGTTCTTTTAATTCCGTTCGCATGGAATTCGGGATATCTGTCATTTGCTCAAAATCAGAAACGCCTCTTGTTATCCATTTGTAAATTTGTACGGCGCGAAAACGGGGCAGAGGAGAAATGACTTTTTCAAGTTCGACTGGGGCAAGACCGGCAATAGCCTGAGTTTCCATTTTTTGTTCAGATGCTTTCAAGCATTTCCGTTATTTTTTTGTTCTTAATGCCTGTTTTCTGAAAATCTTCCAGAATTTCAACTGCTTTCAGCCTGTCTCCCATTTTCAGATAACAATCGGAAAGTTCAGCGTAAAAACGGTAATTCATACCGTCATGCTGTATAAGACGTTTAAGCGAATTAACAGCCTCATCGTATTTTTCCTGCGCTTTTGATATCAACGCAAGTCCCAAAACAGCGTAAATATCAAATTCAACATTCAGGGCTTTTTCGTAAAATTCTTTTGCCTTATCAAAAAAATTCATGTTACGGTATGCGTCTCCCGTACGGGTTAATATCATTTTATTTCTTGGATCAAGTTCAAGAATGCGGCTGCAATATTTAATGGCGTTTTCAAGCTGATTTATTCCCCTGTAGCAGTCTGCAAGTCCGAAAAGAGCGTAAAAATTNGTGTTTTCCCTTNTAAGAGCGGCTTCGAAAAAAGGGATGCCTTCGCTGAATGTTTTTAATTTTCTGTGACAATTGCCGATGGAAGTAAGCACACGGATATCAACGTCATCATATCCGAACTTCAGCATTTTCTCCAGATAGAAAAGGGCTTCTTTGTATTCTTTATAATCATAATACAAGTGTCCAAGCCCGATAATTGCGTAGGGGTTGTCATCTTCAATTTCAAGAACACGCTGATAAATATTTTTTGAATTTGTAAAATTATGAACCTTCCTGTATGCGTCCGCTATCCTTGTAAGGACTGTAATGTTTTTATTATCATAAAGCAGGTATTGTTCCCATATTTCAATTGCTTTTGAATACTGGTTCGTCGCTTTGTAACAATCCGCAAGGCCGAAAAGAGCGTAATTATTTCCCGGATGATGTATAAGGCATCTCTGGTAATATTTCCCGGCTTCGCGGATAGACCCCAGCTTGCGGCTGGCGTCTCCCATGCCTACAAGCGCATAGTTGTTATTTGCATCAAGCATTAAAATTTTTGAGAAACAATCAATAGCTTCGCTTATTCTGTTTTCTTTTAAAAATAAATAGCCGGTCTTTGAAATTTCAGTTATTTTCTTTTCTTCAGGCGTACTATGTTTTTTTTCGTGTATTTTTAAATCATTCATTATTCTGTTCCTGTTCTTCTGAAGGAAGATCGTCTTCTGCAATTAGTCCCTGTAAAAGAACCGCAAGCTGTTCAATTAACGGCTGTGTTTTATTTCGATCCGGAGCAAGCCAATACATTTGCAATGCTTCAAGGGGCCTGTTTTGGGATTTGTAATAATCGCCGACCCTGGATAATCCGTCGGAATATCCGGTGGTCAAAAAAATTCTTTTTGCTCCTTCAATGTTTCCGCTGTTGAAGAGTTGGTTGCCTTTGCGGTTCAGTTCCGCTTTTTGCGATCCTTTTACATTCTTGTTAACGGTTTCTCTTATAAATGAGTTTTGTTTATCGAATTTCTCAAATGACTTTTTATAATCCATATTTTTTTATTAATGCTTTTTTTATCGGAAGTTGTTCAGAAACCGAAATTTAAAAACAACTCTATTATATTATCAGCGTTTTTTTCAAAAAAAACAAGAAAAATTATATTGGAATTAATTTATTGTAAAAAAATCCACTACGGAGCGTCCGTATTCGCGGCTGTCTTTTATTTCCATGTTTTTAATGTTTCTCTTTGGGTAGTCATTGCTGGGGCGGTGAATGAGAATTCTTGTCTCTTTTTTTACAAGAGCGGAAGATGCGATATTTTCCATTAATTCCCATTTATGTTGATACGGAAAAGGAGGATCAAGGAAAATGATGTCAAATGAATTTTTGGTTCTTTTCACATAAAGTTCTGCGGGCATAAAACGGCAGTTAATTCGGCACGGCGAAATAGATACATTTTCCAGAAGCGT
Source organism: Brevinematales bacterium (assembly GCA_009787285.1). Classification (GTDB taxonomy): domain Bacteria; phylum Spirochaetota; class Spirochaetia; order Treponematales; family Breznakiellaceae; genus WQXQ01. Next base: position 5,816 of record WRGH01000050.1, on the reverse strand, counting down.
TTTTCGTTTTTGTTTATCCTGTTCAACAGCTTCAATTAATGCGGCTCCTCGGGATGCCGCTTCCAGCGCTATTATTCCCGAACCTGAAAAAATATCAAGAAATGACAATCCGGCAATATCTCCTAAACATGCGAACACAGACTCGCGCATTCTATCCATGCTTGGTCTTATTATTCCTGCCGGAACTGAAACCTTTCTTCCCAGCAGTGTTCCGCCTGTTATCCTCACACGCTCCCTAAAAGACCGTTTAATTCCGCATTGGATACTACTGGTTCTGTCATGGATTGCTCGGCGGGTACTGAAGCATCTTCCAGTTGTTTTTTGCGTTTTTCGCTTTCTTTCCTGAATTTATCGATCCATGTCTGCGTTTCAGGAAAATAGGCATTGGAATAGGGACTTGAGCGGTTTGACATTTCATTCAAAAGCTGGCTGAACTGCCATTCGGCATCCAGCAGGTTATCCGCTTCAATTTCACGATCCAGAAATTTCATATTGGCAAGGAATTTTTCCGCCATTATATCCAGCGTGGAACTGATGAACTCCAGATCTCCCATAGTTTGCCGGTAAAAATGGCTTGAATCTACATCAAGCCGAAGAAGATCTTTTATCATTCTGATTCTGAGATTTAAAATAAAAATGGTATCTTCAAAATTTATTTTTTTATTCACGGTATTTTTATTATTATCGGTGTAAATTGTTAAATATATTATTTAAAACTAATTATTCAGACTCTTTTGTCTGTAAAGTACGCCGATCAAGCATGGTTGACATTATGTCGAGAAAGTTTATACTGGCATTAGGAAAAAACGAGGGGAAAATGAGCGCTCCTTTACAGCTTGCTTTTATGAATTTTGCCAGAGACTCTTATATTATCGTAGAAGGTAAAAGAAATGCTGACAGGTTTTTTATAATTCGCTCAGGTAAGGTAAAAGTTTCAAAAGAAGTGCAGATTGTAGCCGAAGAACAGGGTGATATTCTTGGACCCGGTGATTTTTTCGGCGTTGTTTCCACAATGTCAGGCCACAGCCATATTGAAACTGCGGTTGCAATTACCGATGTAACCCTTATTTCGGTTCAAAAGGAACAATTCAGCCAGTTAATACAGGGAAACGCTCCTGTTGCGATGAAGATTATCATGCAATTCTCAAAACGGATGCGTTATCTTGATGAGGCCCTTACAAGACTTACTCTAAAAAATGAAGCCGCAATTGACGGTCCAAGCCACATTTTTAATATTGCCGAATATTATGCCAAGCATAACCATATGAATCAGGCTTTTTATGCCTATCAAAAATATTTAAAATTATGTCCAAAAGGGGAAAACGTTCAGGATGCAATTGAACGAATGAAAAAAATAGCCCCTTATATAAAAACCCCGCCGAAAGTTTTTTCGCTTGGAGAGACGGTGCGTTCATATACAAAAAACTCTATCATTTTCTGCGAAGGCGAACCCGGAGATGAATTATTTATTATTCAAAAAGGTTCAGTTAAGATAATCAAGATTACCGAGAACAACGAAATTTTGCTGGCATTATTAAAAACCGGTGATATTTTTGGCGAAATGGCGCTTCTTGAGTCAAAACCAAGGGCGGCGGGAGCTGTTGCTTATGAAGATTGCCAGTTAATGGCTGTTAATAAAAGCAACTTTCAACAGATGATTAAAACTCAGCCTCAGCTTATAGCCAGATTAACCACGCTTTTGGCCGAAAGGATATGGCTTATATATAAACAACTTGCAAATACAAAGATAAACGATCCTCTTGGAAAAATGTGCGATATGCTTCAAATCCAGCTTGATAAAAAAAGGGTAGATATGAATAAATATACCAATTATTCTTTTGATTTTGGAATTAATGAATTAATTAATATGGTAGGATTTTCGCAAAGCGACGGGACTAAAATTGCCAAAAAATTACTGGAAAATCACGCATTTCAGATAATGAACGACAAGATTTTTGTTAAAGATATAAATGAAATTTCAAGACTAAGTTCGTATTATAAAAAAATGCAGCAGCTTGAAAAAAGCCGGATGGGAAACAAACCTATCTTATAGCCTGTTTTATAGAATAAAATAATAACCGATAATAAAGATAATGAATAAAAAACAGCCTTTTTACAGCCAATATATCTTTTTTACATTTATGTTTTTCCTTGTTTTTTGCCTTCAGGCGCAGGAACCGCCCGGAGAGGCAAGGAGCCTGCCTTCCAGTAACCCGGCGCAGGAACCGCCCGGGCAGGCAGACAAGCAGGTGTTGCCGCGTCAATTTCGCCAGCTTTCATTGGGAATGAATATTGACGACTTAAAGGAAGCCTTGATAAAAGACGATTATTTTCATTTCAGAGGCGACAGGGACGTATCTTTACTGCCTGTAAGAGAACAAAGCCTTGTAGAAACCACAGGTTCGTCCTTTATTAAACGAGCTTTTTTTCAGCTAAGGGACGGAGCGGTTTTTATTATGGCTTTTACCTTGAATACTGAAATAATAGATCACTATTCCATATTTAATCAGTTTACGGATAAATACGGAGAACCGTCGTACCTTGATCCAAAAACCGCAGTCTGGGAAACGGATGAGACCAGAATTTCGATTGAACGTCCGTTAACCATAAAATATATCGATAAGAATGTTTTTAATGATATTATAAATGAATCGGGATTGATTGAATCCGGACAGGTACAACGCCGCCAGGAATTTATAAATGAATTCTGAACGGCGAATAACGCGCGCATACAATTATTTGTTAAAGTCGCTGTTTCTTGTTTTTTGTTTATGCTTTTTTGTGTCCTGCTCGCCGCAAAAACTGGCTGTAAGGGAATTAGCGATTGAACGGGACGGACAGCAATTTACCGTTGTTAAAGCGGAAATAGCGCGTACCGGCGATGAACGCAGTAAGGGGTTGATGTACCGTAAAAAGCTGCCTGAGGGCGAAGGAATGTTATTTATTTTTGAAAGGGACGAGGTACTGTCTTTTTGGATGAAAAACACCTCTATACCCTTGTCTATCGCTTTTATTGCCTCTGACGGCAAAATTATTGATATTAAAGATATGTATCCGCATGATGAGAATTCTGTTGTATCAAGCCGTTCAGTACGTTATGCATTGGAAGTGCCTATGGGCTGGTTTTCACATGCAGGAGTACGTCTCGGAGATACGGTTATTGTTATGGAGGTTATTAATTGAAAACCATCCAAAATTGCGTTAAAATAAAAAATGGAGTATAACAGGTGTTTAAAGGATTAACTCAACGTGTTCAAAGGCTGCTTTCCATAAATGCTCAGGAAGAAGCGCGCCGTTTCAATTCTGATCAGCTTTTGCCGGAACACATAATTATCGCAGTGCTTAAGGAAGGCGGCGGGACGGCCTGCAAAGCGCTGATGTTTTTACGGATTGATTTGGAAGAATTTAAACATATACTTGAAAGTTCGATACCACGGATTCCCGGTCTTATAGTACGAGGCGAAGTTCCGCCTTCAAAACGTACAAAAAATATGCTGGATATTGCTACGGAAGAAGCAAGAGCAATAGGAAGTGATTATCTTGGCACAGAGCATCTTTTGTTTGCCGCAATGCGCGAACAGGATTCCAGCGTACAGGTTTACCTGAACCAGCGGGCTGTAGATGCCGACATGATGCGAGTTATAATTCAGACTACATTTAACAAACCCGGGCACAGGAGCGCCGAAGAGTATGCGGGCGCGGAAAGGTTTCAGCCGTATTTTATTCATAGGGAAAGAGCCTCAGCTCAAAACAAGAGCAGCGCAGAAACAGAACGCCAGTATCCCAGAATAAAGCCGGCTACTTATCCCGTGCTTACTCCCGTACTTGATAATTTTTCCCGTGACCTGACATCGCTTGCAAGAACCGGAAAGATTGATCCTGTAATAGGCAGGAAGGCTGAGATTAACCGCGCTGTGCGTATTTTGGCAAGAAGGACGAAAAATAATCCGATTCTTGTCGGCGAGCCGGGGGTAGGCAAAACTGCGATTGTGGAAGGACTTGCCTTGCTTCTTGTAAGTGAAGATGTTCCTGAGGCGCTGTCAGGTAANCGTATTCTTTCACTTGACATGGGTCTTATAGTTGCAGGAACCAAGTANCGNGGTGAATTTGAAGAGCGAATAAAAAAAATAATCCGTGAGGTAAATCAGGCTGGGAATATAATTCTATTTATTGATGAAATCCATTCATTAATCGGAGCCGGCGGAGCGGAAGGAACGCTTGACGCTTCCAATATGCTGAAACCGGGACTTTCCCGCGGCGAGATACGCTGTATCGGCGCTACAACACTGGCTGAATACCGCAGACATTTTGAAAAAGACGCCGCCCTTGAACGCCGTTTTCAGGCGATAATTGTTGAAGAGCCTGCTTTTAATGATACGATTGAAATTTTAAGAGGTATTCAGAAAAAGTATGAAGAGCATCATCAGGTAAGNTATTTGCCGGANGCGGTAACCCTTGCGGCAAAACTCGCGCAGCGTTATCTAACAGGAAGATTTATGCCTGACAAAGCGATAGATATTCTTGATGAGGCCGGAGCGATGCGCAAGCTTGAAACGCGCGAACAACCGCCTGAAATTGCAAGCCTTGAAGCCGAAATCGGAAAGTTATGTGAAGAAAAAAATGCGTATGTCAGCACTCAGGATTATGAACATGCCGCTGAATTACGCGATAAAGTGCGCGCTTTAAGGGTGCGGCTTGAAGAAGCTCATGATGCATGGGATCGGGCGTCAAGAAATGACTGGCCGCGGGTAACTGAAGATGATGTGCGTACAGTTGTTACCGAAGCCACGGGAATCCCCGTGATTAATCTTGAAGAAAAGGAATCCCGCCGTTTATTGCAAATTGAGGAAGAACTGCATAAAACCGTAATAGGGCAGGATGANGCCATAAAGCGAATAGCTTCGGCAATCCGCCGTTCAAGAGCGGGNGTTTCTTCTCCGCGCCGTCCGATGGGTTCGTTTATTTTCCTAGGACCTACAGGAGTAGGGAAAACACTCCTTGCAAGACAGCTTTCAAAGTATCTTTTTGCGGGCGAAGACGCTCTTGTAAGAATCGATATGTCTGATTTTATGGAAAAACATAATGCTTCACGCCTTATAGGAGCGCCTCCGGGTTATATTGGCTATGAAGAGGGAGGGATGCTTACTGAAAAAATAAGGCGTAATCCCTACCGCGTTATTCTGTTTGATGAAATAGAAAAAGCGCATCATGAAATTTACAATATTTTACTGCAGGTGCTGGAAGAAGGAGAACTCAGGGATTCACTTGGCCATACCGTTAATTTCCGTAACACAATTATAATCATGACAAGTAACGCAGGAGCAAGGGAAATTACCAAAGATTCGCGTCTTGGTTTTTCTTCAGGTTCCGGTTTTATGAATTCTGCGGAAATAGAGACAGCCGCAATGTCGGAACTGCGCCGTATTTTTAACCCTGAGTTTATTAACAGAGTAGACGAAATTGTTGTGTTTAACCCGCTGAACCACGAGCAAATTGATGCGATTCTGGATATAGAATTAAATGAACTGACACAGCGTATTTTTGAACAAAATTATCAATTACAGATAACGCCTGCGGCAAAGGAGATACTTGTCGAAAAAGGCTGGGATCCAAAATTTGGCGGAAGACCCTTACGCCGCACCATACTTAAAGAAATTGAAACGCCTCTTTCGGAACTAATCCTTGACGGCGGCTGGGAGAATGATACTGTCTTTACAGCAGACGGCAAAGACGGTGTAATAAGGATTAACGGTAAAAGACCTGCACCGATTGAGCAGGAACTTGTGATGGATTTTAGTTAATTTTTTACCTGCTGT
>WRGH01000049.1 GCA_009787285.1 Brevinematales bacterium | reverse complement strand
TTTTATTTTTTGTTATGGTGGGAAAAGCGCGGGAATAGCTCAGTGGTAGAGCGCGACCTTGCCAAGGTCGATGTCGCGGGTCCGACTCCCGTTTCCCGCTTAGAGCTAATACAGTGAATAAAATTACTGTATTAGCATTTTTTTTGCATTAGCCGAAAACCGTGGGAGTCGGACATACAATACATACCATACGACACTGGCCGCGAAGCGGACAGATGTCGCGGGTCCGACTCCCGTTTCCCGCTTTAGACATACAATCCATACCAGCTTAACTCTTTAGTGCGTTTTCAAGTATTTTTTTTGCAATATCCGGATTTCCCTTGCCTTTAAGTTTTTTCATAACCTGCCCCATTAAAAATCCGAATACTTTTTCTTTGCCCGCGCGGTAATCCGCCGCAGTATCCTGGTTTTCAGCAAGAACTGTATTTACCGCCTCGATGACAGCTTTGTCATCGTTAATCATTAGTAATCCTTTTTCTGCTATATAAGCCTGCGGGTCGGAATTGTTCATAAATACCGCTTCTATAGTTTCCTTATACGCGCTGCGGTTTATTTTTCCGGTACAAACAAGTTCAATGAGAGTCGAAAGTTTACGTGCGTCGATAGACAAATCTTCAGGCAGAATATTCGCATTGTTCATCAAACGCATAACTTCACCTGTCAGAAGATGCGCTGTTTCCAGCGGCTGTCCGCTCATCTGTGAAACAGTTTCAAATAAATCGCAGATATTTTTATGGACAGTTAGAACCTGCGCTTCATATTCCGAAAGTCCGTAATCTCGCGTGTAACGTTCCCGTTTTTGCTGCGCCGGTTCAGGCAAGGTTTTTCTTAACTGCGAAAGCCATGTATCGTCAATTTGCATTGGAAGTAAGTCGGGCTCCGGAAAGTAACGGTAATCCTGGGCATTCTCTTTTGAACGCATACCGGATGACTGACCTTTATCATCATCCCAGCGGCGGGTCTCCTGAACAATCTGCCCGCCGTCTTCAAGTATTTCTATCTGGCGCTTGATTTCATGTTCAATTACGCGGCCAATGGCCTTGAAAGAGTTCATGTTCTTTGTCTCTGTACGCACGCCTAATTCTCCGCCGACAGGACGCACAGACAGATTNATGTCCGCGCGGATAGAGCCTTCCTGCATTTTGCAATCGCAAACGTCAAGGTACAGGAGTATTTCGCGTAATTTTTCAAGATAGGNGGTTACTTCTTCCGCATTCCGAAAATCAGGCTGTGAGACAATTTCCAAAAGCGGCACTCCGCAACGGTTAAAGTCCATTTGAGTATTGCCGCTTCGCGGATCATGAATGAGTTTTCCGGCGTCTTCTTCCATGTGTATTTCCCGGATGCGGATTGATTTTTTTCCGCTGCCGGCTTCGATTTCCAAATGTCCGTTACGGCAAATTGGAGCGTAAAGCTGGGACACCTGATAGGCTTTCGGCAGATCGGGGTAAAAATAATTTTTTCGGTCGAACTTGGTGTATTTCGTAATTTCACAGTTAAGCGCAAACCCTGTACGCAGGGCGTATTCCACAACAGCGCGGTTCAGTTTCGGCAGCACGCCTGGCATTCCGGAACAAACCGGACAGACATGAGTATTCGGTTCGCCGCCGTAAGCGGTTGTACAGCCGCAGAAAATTTTTGAGCTTGTTGACAGTTCGGCGTGGACTTCGAGTCCGATGACAGTTTCCCACTTCATTTTACCGCTCCCGGTTTTTTTGTGTGATGGTCGGTGCGGCTTTGATAAACCCGCGCCGCATTTACAAGTTTTCCTTCCGAGAAAGCGTCTCCTATTAGCTGAAAACCAATCGGCAGCCCCTTTTTATCAAATCCGCACGGAAGAGCGGCGGCAGGGACTCCGGCAAGATTGATTGATACTGTGTAAATGTCCCCCATATACATCTTTATTGGGTCGTCAACGTTTTCGTTCAGTTTGTATGCTGTGGTCGGCGCGACAGGGGAGAGTATCATGTCAAAACGGGTGAACAGGCGGTTGTAAGCGTCTTTTATAAGAGCCCTTGTTTGCAGAGCCTTTTTATAATAGGCATCGTAATATCCCGATGAAAGCACAAATGATCCCAGCATTATCCTTCTTTTTACTTCCATTCCAAATCCTTCGCTGCGCGAGAGCTGGAAAAGCTCCGAAAGAGTTTTTGCATTATTGCTGCGGTAGCCGTATTTTAATCCGTCATAGCGCGAAAGGTTTGACGATGCTTCAGCGCAGGCGATGATGTAATAGGCGGGTATTAAGTAATCCATTAACGGCATGTCAAAATCTTCGATTATTGCGCCCGCCGTTTCAAATTCTTTTGCCGCCGCCAGAACAGCGAGTTTTACATCTTCTTCTATTCCGTCTGCAAAATAATTACGGGGCAGACCTATCTTTACACCTTCAAGCCCTGTATTTTGTTCGTTAAATGTAAATGACTTTTCGATTACGCAGGTGCTGTCCTTGTAATCAGGTCCTGATATGATTGACAGCAGGGCGGCGCAGTCGTTGATATTTTGCCCAATTGGGCCAATCTGGTCCAAAGATGAGGCGTAAGCAATCAGCCCGTAACGCGATACTGCGCCGTAAGTGGGTTTTATGCCCGTAACACCGCAGAAAGCGCATGGCTGCCGTATGCTGCCGCCGGTATCCGAACCAAGCGCCAGCGGCGCTTCCCCCGAAGTTATTGCCGCGGCGCTGCCTCCTGAAGAACCTCCCGCAACGCGCGAAGTATCCCATGGATTACGGACAGAACCGAACGCGCTTGTCTCGCTGGAACCGCCCATTGCAAACTCGTCCATATTGGTTTTTCCGATCACGATCATTCCGGCCTGTTCCAGCTTTTCAATTACTGCGGCATTATATACCGGTGTGTAACCGCCGAGCATTTTTGACGCGCAGGTGGTTTCGATTCCCTCTGTGGAAATATTATCTTTAACGGCAATCGGCACACCGGCAAGCGGCGAAAGCGTTTCTCCGCAAGTTTTGATTGTATCTCCTGAGCCCGGGTGAGCGCGCAGGAAAAAGCTTTCTCTTGAAACAGGCAGAAATGCGTTAAATTGACTGTCTGTTTTTTTTATTAAGTCTATATATGCGCTGACTGTTTCCGTTACGCTTAATTTTTTGTCTTTGATTGCGGCGGACAGCTCCAATGCGCTCATGTTAAACATTGCATTTACCTCACTCGACAGTNCTGGGAGCGACAAACATTTCATCGTTTCTGACGGGCGCGTTTTTAAGGATTAGCTCGCGATCAAGGGAAGGNAACGCTTTATCATCGCGGAAATCATTCACATTATCAAAAGGATGGCTTCGCTCAGGTACGCCGTNAGTATTTAATTCACTTAACCGCGCCATATAGTCAAGAATTTTCTGTAAGTCGCCGGTTAAGCGGCTTTTTTCACCGTCTGAAAGCGTGAGACAGGATAAATCTTCAAGATACGAGATCAGGCTGCCGTCAATCTGCATAATATTTTCTCCTACTATGAAATAATACCATTTTTAAAAAATTATAAACAGACTGCGCAGACTGTAAGCCTAAAGCGTCTTTTAAATAAGCGTGTTCGGAAAACAGTCTGAAATTTACAAATGAAGCTCAATTCGCGCCGTAACCAGCTTCACCTAAGAGAATTAAACCAAGTGCTGCTGTCCGTTTGACAGCTTGGAGAAACACGGAGTTGACTATGTTGTACCTANAATCAAAAAATCGTTGAANCCGATGACAGCGTTATTATCACTTTTACAATCTTACAGTATGATAAACTTTTAGGATGGGTATTGTCCCTCGGCTGTACCGCTCTTCCGCCGGAGCCTAAATCACTCGTTGATGTCCGGCGCCGGAATATTAAGAGATACGAAAATGGCGATGGAAAATGAACTTTGTGAGTATTGATTTTGAAACCGCTAAATACTCAAGGGAAAGCGCATGCTCGGTAGGTCTTGTGAAATACACAGACGGAAAGGAGACGGACACTTATTATTCGCTAATACGTCCGCCCGAACTCTATATACGTCCTGATTTTACCGAGATTCACGGTCTGACTGTTGACGATGTAAAGGATGCTCCCGCCTTTGCGGATATTTGGGACAGCGCAATAAAGCCGTTTATCGGCGATCTTCCGTTAGCGGCTCACAACGCCCCATTCGACATGGGCGTGCTTTGGGCTGTACTTGAATGGTACGAACTTGAGATTCCAAGTCTGCAGTATTTTTGTACATGCATCATGGCAAGGCGTACGTGGCCTGGGCTGAAATCTTATTCACTCACCTCTCTGGCTAAAAACTTTGGCATTGTCTACAACGCCCATAACGCGCTTGACGATGCCAAAACTTGCGGGAAACTGGTACTAATGTCCGCGGAAAAATTTAACGGCGCAAATATCGCGGAATTGCTTCCTGCTGTCGGAATGGAAATGAGTGTGCTTGTATAATATTCTTGGAAATTATTCCTGTGATAAAAGTTCTAATCGAATGGATTGAAGATTTGAAAGAAAATGAAGTTTCCGAACANCTCTATAATTCTTTATTAATAGATTCACAGAACTCGTTAAACTCAGGTTCTACCGCTAAAAAAACATCAACCAGTTCAGGATCGAATTGTCGTCCGTTTTCTTCCAAAATAATTGATTTTGCTTTTTCTCGGCTGAACGGCGCTTTATATGAACGTTTCGAACGCAATGCGTCATATACATCGGCAATAGCGATTACACGGGCAAGAAGAGGTATATCATTTCCTTTTTTACCGTCAGGATAGCCGTTGCCGTTCCACTTTTCATGATGGTGTTTAGCCATTGCGAACGCGTTTTTCAAAAAATCGCTGTCCTTTGCAAACTGCATTGACTTTTGCAANGAATCCGCCCCNGTCGTACTATGGCTTTTCATTACATCAAACTCATCATCGTCCAATTTTCCGTTTTTAAGAAGGATACTGTCAGGTATTGCAATTTTTCCCATGTCATGCAGCAAAGAAGATTCCGCTATTCTTTGAATTTCCAATTCAGTCAGTTGATAGCCGCGCCGCGCCAATTCACGCAGCAGGATAGCTACATATTCGCTTACACGTTTAGTGTGTACGCCGGTATAGCCGTCTTTTTTTTCTATTAAATCACTTATCGAATATACAATTGCCTTTTGAAGATTGCGTATGCTTTCAGTCTGCCGGTCAACTTCTGATTGCAGCTCTTTGTTAAAACGCTCAATTTTGGCGTTAGATTCATTAAGCTGGCGTATCAACTCTTCCTTTTCAGTGATGTCGGTTACTATCACGACGGTACATATCATTTCGTCAAATTTATCATAAACATAATTCAGTGAGATTTGGCATTTCTGCCCCTCAACATTNCAAACGGCGTCACAGTTGAAAACAGTCGCGTCTTTTTTATNGCGTTGCAANGATAATGATATGTTCCCAAAATCAAACAAGTCAAGCAATTTCAGCATGGTAAGCTGTTCAATACTTTTTTTAAAAAAACTTTCCGAAGCCGTATTACAGAGCATAATATCGCCCGTGTCATTTAAAATAAGTACAGGCAGTTTTACAGCCGTATAAACATAGGCGGCAAGATTGGTAATATTAAAACTAAAACTGTTATATTGATTAGCGTAATAGTTGCAGATAAAGAGAAGCGCCATCATACCAATATAAGGGATAGGTTCTATCCAATGCGAATCAAGAGTAAATATCAGGCAGACAAGGGAAAGAAGCGATATTAGGGAGGCTATTGATATTGTTTTTGCCTGTAAACGATCGCGTTTTAGGGACGCGGTTTTTATCCATTTATATAATAGAAGAATAAAACAAAAGAAAGAGAAAATAACAATTAAAAGAATAAATATATTAAAAAAAGGGGAAGAAAGAATATTAATCGCGTTAGCAGATACGATTAATATAATAAATATCGCAGTAACAGAAAGTGTATTGGCGGAGAGCAAGACAAACTGTAATATTCTGATTTTTTTGGAATTGATTTTTGAAAGATTAAGAATAAACGCAAAAAGAAACGGAACAGCCATAATTTTTATTGTTGAAAAAATAATATTTGTTGTGCTGTATGTATAGCTTGATTCGCCGAATTNTGTATTATCTAAAAAGGCTTTATAAAACATAAAGCTGTTGTTAAAAGTGGAAATCGCGACTACCGCGCAAATGGCAAAAAAGTACCAGTTTAAAGTGCTGCGCTGGTTTTTCCCCACAATTTGAAATATGCCCANAAAAAGCACAAGAAAGGAAATAACTATATATATATATGTAAAAATTGACATCTTTTCCTCTTTTGTGGAAATTTTACTTAATTTGTTGTTGTATGTCAAGGCGTTATTTTTATGTTTTTAATTATATATTTTCATAATATTTGGAGTAGTATTTTACATAACGTTCAGGCTGTCGGCGGTTGTTTTGTAGTCAGAATAATCTGAATCGTCGTACCATAGCGTTCAGTTTTCATGGCTGCCGAACTGCGGGNAGAGATAAACAATACAAAGAACAGACTTGTTATGTGCAGGCTTTTTTGCTTTCTGTACTCCACAATATATTTGCAACTATTATTCCAAATAATAACATTGAACTGCTCATTTCAATTAAATGTGCGATTCTAACTTTATCAGGAAATAAAGCGTTGGGGATTATTAGAACAATAGCCGTGCATAAATATATTAAGCATACGCTCATAATAAAAGCAATTTTCTTTTTACTTATNATGTTTTTTATGGGGATAATTGCCGCTCCAAATAATATTCCGCGTAATATTTGAAACGGAATTATTATTGGGTTTGTCCGTACATTATTAACCAATTGTCCCCAAAAACTCAATTTTTCAGATGAACCTGTATAAAATATTCTTAATTCCTCAAATTGCCATGCCACAAAATATCCAAACGTCATATATACGCATAAATAAATTATGCCTATAATACCCAATTTTATTAGAATATCTTTTATATTTATTTTTTCTCTTAAACACGCGGTATTTTTACTTTGGAAAAAATAAACCAATAATGCTGTTACTCCTAATAATGGAAATAAACCGGCAAGCATTANTAAAATAATATCTGGTCNGGAGAGAACGGTAAAAGCATAACCAAAAAATAATGTTTCTATTTGCGTCATAAAATACTGTATAAAGAATAATACAAACAATAAATTTAAAAANAAAATTTTCCCCGAATAGTCTGTATGCTTAATTACNAAAAATATTGTAAAACAAGTCCATGCGCAGCTGATCAAAAGAAATAATAATGCCATTGGGTCTCCAGAAGAACCTAATTCCTTAAATTCTTGTGAAAACGGTAATAAAGCATTTGCCGCCATAAACAGAACCGAAAACAAAACAGTAGCCAAAAGCAGCTTAAAAAATGTTTTTCCCATAATTTTCTCCTGCATAAGTCCGCCGACTGATTTAGTTAAAGATACACAGCTTTGCTCAACATGCCAATGAAACTCAGGCGTTGAAAATGGCAACTTAGCCGTAAATTCAGGCAAGTCGGTAAAAATAGCTTGAACAAATGTAATGTGAAACAGATAATATGAGATATGAAAATCACTATCAACACTGATGAACAATATACAGAGACCGAGATTACGGTCAATTGCAACCGTGTAAGTGATGATATTGATAAAATGCTTGCCGCTATACGATTGTTGGACATGAAACTAACAGGACGTAAAGACGGGCGGCAGTATATCCTTGAAGCCGCAGATGTAGTATATATTGACAGTATTGATAAACATACATTTCTTTATACCTCAAACGGTGTATATGAAAGTTCTCTCAAATTATATGAACTGGAAACAAAACTANCCGACCGTGATTTTATACGGGCAAGTAAAAACAGCCTTTTTAATATAAACCATATACATTCAATTGAGCCTGATTTTGATCGCAGGCTTATCATGACTATGACAGGCGGTATTAAGCTGATAGTGTCGCGTCAATATGCCGCGGCGGTAAAGGAGAAATTGGAGGCTTATTATGATTGAAAAAAAATATAGGGCTGCGCTTTTAATAGAGTTAGCTCAAAGGTTCACAGTTATTTTTTCATTAGCGTTAATTGCTATAACTATTGCGGGAATGTTAATTAGGCTTAATGGGCAGGATATGCGTGATGTGTCAACTTTGTTTGCGTTTAACAGCGGACTACAGTATAGCACTATTATGCAAACAGCCGGTTTTTCCCTGATAATAGCCTTTTTTTCCGTATTATTGTTTTCTGAGCATATACAAATGAAAATACGGTTTTTATTTCGAGGTTTTTTATTATTGCTTGCGACTCTGGTTACCACTTCCGTTTTTGCAATAATTTTCAATTGGTTTCCGCAGGATAATATTCAGGGGTGGTTTGGTTTTGTATTTTGTACCATTGTTTGCTTTGTTGTCTGCTTCGCGCTGACATTTCTAAAATTAAAGTTAGAAGGCAAAAAATATGCCAAATTATTGACAGACTATAAAGTGCGGCATAATAATTCAGCATGATACGGTAAATCTATAAATAATCGATGAAACGTTTACGAACCTGTTATGCGAAGCCGAACTGTTTCATGTAAATTCTTTATTACAATTCTTACACTTAGTTAATTCCGTTACCCAACCGAAGAATTTATTGCATTTTGGACATCTCCAAATAAAGGAATTTCCGATAAAATAAACTAATAAATTATCTATAAGNACTAGATATAAACTATAATATTGAAATAACATAAATAATAATAANATAAATATCAACAGCATTGTTATGAATGTCGTAATTTTATAAAAAAAATATTTTATTAAAAATATGTAGTTATATATAAAATCACTTTTATCAATATATTCATAATACATAATAATATAATTATTATAATATGCTATTTCTATTTTATACGAAACATAATTATAAATTAAAATATATAGAGAAATTAATACCATGGTGATTTTGCTTATTATTTTTAATGTTTCTTTCAGCCAATTACTATGATAAGTCTGAATTAATACCCACATTTTTATTGAACCTAATATTTGGTAACAATATAAAAATAATAATATGATTATTCCTAAATTGATTATTTTTTTAATATACCTTTGCATTTTCCCTCAAAAATGATTACTATAAATACGCAAAAAAGCAATTTTGGAACAGTAAAGTATAAAATATAATGCTATAATATCGTAAAAAAGACAATAACATGGATCATATTGATATTTTGCAGGAAATGCTGCAGTACATTGACATACACATAAAAGAAGAAATGAATGTTGAAAAACTGGCGGAAAGGGCTGGTTTTTCTCCGTATTATTTCTGCCGTATTTTTCAATACGGTGTTGGTACTTCCATTATGGAATATGTAAGGAACAGGCGGCTCGCTTATGCAGCTTCCGAACTTAACTCAGGACGCAAGATAATCAATATAGCGGTTGATTACGGATTTGAAACACATTCGGGGTTTTCAAAAGCGTTCCGGCGTTATTTTGGGTGTCCGCCGGAGATATACCGCGCTTATGCAACATTCGATGTTCCAAAGATCCCCGACCTTTCAAAGTCAAATCAATTTATTTCCGAATTTGTTATAGAACCAAAAATAATAGCAAAGAAACCGTCTTTTAAGATAGCGGGTTTTGCTTTTAAAATAAAACTGCCAATAAGTATTTTGTCTCCGGTTCCGCATTATTTAGACCCTCAAAGCCCCGTTACAGATATTGATGACGGAAGAAAACCCCTTAATAAACTTCAAGAACTATGGGAAGAATGCAGGGCTGACGGGAGATTGGAAAAATTACACAAGGAATCATTTCTTAAATTTCATGCGGAATACGGAGCTTGTTTTTTCAAAGATAATGATGAAGATAAATCTGTATATCTTATCGGAGTAGAAGCAAAATCAAGAGTAACTATTCCTTTTGAGTATGATGTTTATACGATACCGGAAGCTTTGTTTGCAGTTTTTTCAACGCCCCCGTCTAATGAGGATAATTTTTCATCAATACTAAAAGATACATGGAAATTTATTTTCTCCGAATGGTTTCCCAATTCAGGTTATGAATTTGACGATAACTCAATCGCTTTTGAACTTTACGATGAACGCAGTATGGGTGATACAGGCAAGGTTTGTAA
>WRGH01000048.1 GCA_009787285.1 Brevinematales bacterium | reverse complement strand
CCTGTCGCTGTACTGCTCAGCCGCAATTCTTTCAGACGACGCTATAGCCGTTCTTGAAGATGTGGAAGTGGGTAACTACTATGATTACACCTAACGGTTACGGTTTGCCTGATCCGGAAGAACTTGAAAGGTGGGCGCTGCCTTATTTTCCCGAACTTCAGGAAAAAAAGGTCAATAAGGCTGAAGCCGCCGAAACCGCATATTCTCCTGTTGTTGCGCCGTATAAAAGCGCGCCTGCCGGAACGTCTCCCGAAGGGGCGTTTTATAAAACCTCTCCTTTGGGCGCCGGTTTTGACGTAAACCGTATTCGCGGCGATTTTCCCATTCTGAATGAGAGAGTCGCGGGCGGCAAACAGCTTATCTGGCTTGACAACGGCGCGACAACGCAAAAACCAAACGCCGTGATAGACCGTATTTCGTATTTTTACAGACACGAAAATTCAAACGTCCACCGCGGCGCGCATGAACTTGCCGCACGCTCCACAGACGCTTACGAAGCGGCGCGTGAAACCATTGCAAAATTTTTAGGCGCGCCGTCAAAGGACAATATCGTGTTTGTACGCGGGACAACTGAAGGCGTTAACCTTGCCGCCCAAAGTTATGTGAAACCGCTTCTTTCCCCCGGCGATGAAATAATACTCACTATTCTTGAACACCACGCAATATTGTCCCCTGGCAGATGATAGTGCAGGAAACCGGCGCGCTTATTAAAGTCGCTCCGGTTGACGATACAGGACAGATTATTTTGTCCGAATACGCACGGCTTTTCTGCCCACGCACAAAGTTTGTTTCGGTAACGCATGTTTCAAACGCATTGGGAACAATTACTCCGGTTAGGGAGATGATTCAAATCGCGCACGGAAACGGAGTGCGAATTCTTGTTGACGGGGCGCAGTCGGTGGCGCATACGCCGCTTAATGTCAGCGAGTTAGACGCGGATTTCTTTGTGTTCTCCGGGCATAAAATATTCGGTCCTACGGGCATAGGCGCGTTGTACGGAAAAGCGGANGCATTAGAAGAAGCCAAACCGTATCAGGGCGGCGGCAATATGATAAAGGACGTAACCTTTGAGCGCACGGTATACAATCCCGCGCCTTCCAANTTTGAAGCGGGAACAGGCAGTATCGCCGATGCGGTCGGGCTTGGCGCGGCGTTGGATTATGTTTCAGGNATAGGAATTGCTAACATCAGCGCGTATGAACATGAACTGCTTGATTACGCAACCCGCGAACTTAAGCGTATAAACGGGCTGCACCTTATAGGGACTGCGGCGGAGAAGGCGAGCGTTTTGTCCTTTGTGCTTGACAACGCGAGCGTGGAGCAGGTTGGTAAACATCTTGCAAACCACGGAATCGCAGTCCGCGCGGGACACCACTGCGCGCAGCCGATTTTACGCCGCTTCGGATTGGAAGCGACAGTGCGCCCTACTATCGCGTTTTATAACACAGCGGAAGAAATTGACAAACTGGTAATAGCGGTTAGAGAACTGGCATGATTATTTACTCTAACTCTGCGCCTTTGCGCCTCTGCGAGAAGTCTTAGGGAATAATATCAGGAGTCTTGTTATGGAAATAGATCAAGAGATAGAACAAATCGCCGCTGAACTACTGAGCGATTTTCAGAAGAAGCGAGATGTTGCAAAACAGCCGGTTAAATCAGTAATAATCGAAATAATCGGCAAACTGCAGCATCTCCTTTTCCCGGGAATTTTTGAGAGTGTTTTAACCGGCGGTTCGGCAAAAAACAAGCTCAACGTTATGCTGGAAGAAGTTTCCCATGATCTAGCCGCGCAGACAAGATTGGCTCTGCGTTATGATTTGCGCTACAAAGACACCGAACAGGACGAAATTGACAAAACAGCGTGGGAAATAACGCGCCAATTTATTCTTAAGATTCCGCTTGTTAAAGATTTTTTGGAGAAAGACATTGAAGCCGCTTACAGCGGCGACCCCGCAGCATACAGCAAGGCGGAGATTGTCATATCGTATCCCGGTATTTATGCTACAATGGTTTACCGGATAGCGCATGAACTTTATTTGCTGTCAGTGCCGTTAATACCCAGAATTATGAGCGAATACGCGCACAGCGTTACCGGCATTGACATTCATCCGGGCGCGACTATAGGCAAGTATTTTTTTATAGACCACGGCACGGGTATTGTTATAGGCGAAACCGCCATTATAGGAAATCATGTAAAATTGTATCAGGGAGTAACGCTTGGAGCATTATCAACAAAAGGCGGGCAGGGCATTAAGGGCGTTAAACGTCATCCGACCATAAGCGATAATGTTACAATATATTCAGGAGCAAGCATTTTGGGAGGAGACACCATTATCGGCGAGGGTGTGGTAATCGGCGGTAATGCTTTTGTGATACGCTCAGTCCCTGAGAAAACAAGAGTAAGCGTAAAAAATCCAGAATTGCAGTTTAAGTCGAGCGGTAATATTTCCACCCATATAGAATTAGACCAACTGGACTTCTGGCATTACGAGATTTAGGGAATTGATGCCGATATTTCGTATACTAAATTGATACAAAACTATATAATATATAATCATGGTAAAAGTACGGATGGATTCGCTCATCAAGTCTATAGCCGCAGCTTTAGATATTGTAGAGGGCGAGCTTCTAGGAATTAGTACCAATCACGGTAAACGAATCGCCGTTCTTTGCGCAAAAATGGGAAAAGTACTTGGAAAAAATACTGAGGAAATCACCGCCCTTGCTGTTTGCGCTTTGCTCCATGACAGCGCTCTTACCGAATATATTCTTTCCGAAAGAATGGACGGAGACAGCGATACGGCAATGAAAAAACACTGCGAAATCGGTCAGCGGAATGTGGACGCGCTCTGCTTTAAAACAAATGTAAAAGATTTTGTTCTGTATCACCATGAACACGCAGACGGCACGGGACCGTTCGGCATACGGGAAGGGGAAGGTCCGCTTGAAGCGGAACTTATCACTATTGCCGATTCACTAGACGCTAAATATCATCTTCAAAGACTGACACAGGAAGAATTGCCCGGTATAAGAAACATAATTGTTAATGAGATCGGAAAACACTACAGCAAAAAAGCGGCGCAAACCATGCTTGAAATTCTTGACTGGTCTGCTGTTATGTCTCTCAAAGACGATGTCATTAAACAAACGGCGGCGGATTACATATCTCCCTGGACTGTAGACGTACAAACGGAAACTGTTTTTGGCTTGGCAGGTTTTGTCGCCAGGATCATCGACTACAAATCGGTTTTTACGCAGAAACATTCAACCCAGATTGCCAATAAAGCATGGTTTATGGGAAAGTATTACAAGTATGATCCGGAAAGACTTTCAGAATTGTACCTTGCGGCGTCTCTGCACGATCTTGGCAAGCTGGCGATCCCTTCTGAAATTCTTGAAAAACCAGGTAAACTTACCAGTGAAGAATTTGAAATTATCAAGCGGCATGTTCATATAACATGGGAACTTCTTAATGATGTTGAAGGATTCGAGACTATATGCCAATGGGCGTCTAACCACCATGAAAAGGCGGACGGCAACGGTTACCCCTTCGGAAAAAAAATTGATGAATTGGATTTTAATTCCAAGCTGCTGATGTGTCTGGATTTGTATCAGGCTATATGCGAAGAAAGACCATATCACCCTATGCGGAATCATGCGGATACCATGAAGATACTCTGCGAAATGGCGGAGACGGGAAAAATTGACAAAGATATTGTCAAAGACCTTGACGCTGCCCTTGCCCCCTATGATTGTAAAGATATGCCGCCGCCTGATGGCTGTTAGTCTATAAAAATACTNGGTAAGAGAATATGAGACTAAACAGCGAATCACTTAAAGACCGCGCTTTTTGGGAAAAGGCGGGGATTGCCCTGCCTGATTTTGATCGTGATGCGATGATTGCATCAACAAGTAAAACGCCGAAGTGGATTCACTTCGGAGCGGGAAATATTTTCAGAGCTTTTCCCGCTGCCCTTTNGCAGTCCCTGCTTGAAAAAGGAATTGAAACAACAGGCATAATTGCCGCAGAAGGATACGANGGCGAAATTATTGATAAGTGTTTTACCGCTTTCGACAATCTTACTCTTCTTGTTACGCTGAAATCAAACGGAGTTACGGAAAAAAGGATAATAGGCTCTGTCGCCGGCGCCGTCAGAATGGACATGAAACTTTCCGCNATAAAAGAAATTTTTGCCGCCCCCTCTCTGCAAATGGCAAGTTTTACAATTACGGAAAAAGGATACAGCCTTACAGANCGCGAAGGCTCGCTTTTTCCTGATATAGCGGAAGATATTAAAACAGGACCGGCAAATGCAAAAAGTTTTTTGGGACGCATTGCCGCCCTGTGTCATGAACGTTATACGAACGGCGCGCTGCCGCTTGCCATGGTAAGCATGGACAATTGTTCACATAACGGAGACATTCTCTTTGCCGCGATTGAAGCGTTTGCAAGGAACTGGACTGAAAACGGCGTTGCCGAAACGGGTTTTCTTGATTATGTCAGAAATAAAAACAAACTTTCCTTCCCATGGACAATGATCGATAAAATCACTCCCCGTCCCGATGACAGTATCCGCGGTATGCTTATCTCCTGCGGTCTTGAAGACATGCATGGGCTTGTAACAGAAAAAAACACATACATCGCTCCGTTTGTAAATGCGGAAGAAACCCAGTATCTCATAATCGAAGATATCTTCCCAAACGGCAGACCGGCGCTTGATAAAGCCGGAGCGTTTTTTACGGACAGGGAAACCGTTAACAGAGCGGAAAAAATGAAGGTCTGCACATGCCTAAATCCCCTGCACACAAGCCTTGCCGTTTTCGGCTGCCTGCTTGGGTATACGCGCATCAGCGAAGAAATGAAAGACGCCGATCTTGTTAAACTTATCGAGGGTATTGGATACCNCGAAGGTCTGCCTGTGGTAACAGACCCAGTCATTATAAAACCGGAAGAATTTATCGATCAGGTGATAAAGGTGCGTCTTCCCAATCCTTTCNTGCCCGATACTCCTCANCGTATAGCGGCGGATACCTCTCTTAAATTGCCAATCCGTTTTGGAGAAACTTTAAAGGCATGGCAAAAAACCGGAAGAAATTTCGCAGAGTTAAAGCTTATTCCCCTGGTTTTTGCAGGCTGGCTGCGGTATCTGCTCGGTATTGATGACGAGGGTAAACCATTCGAGGTAAGTCCCGATCCCAACTATAAAAGCCTTTCTGCCGGACTTTTAGGAATAGCGCTTGGACAGAAAGGGACATTTCACGGTAAATTATTGCCAATTCTCTCTAATCCGGCATTTTTCGGTATAAATTTGTACGAAGCTAAGCCGGTTCCCGAANATAGNCNGGCTTCTTTTGGAAGTCTCGGCGGACTGGTTGAAGACCTTTTTGCGCAGATGATTGCCGGTCCAGGAGCGGTAAGGCAGGTGCTTGTCAAAATGCTCAGGAA
The DNA here is from genome assembly GCA_009787285.1 of Brevinematales bacterium. GTDB lineage: Bacteria > Spirochaetota > Spirochaetia > Treponematales > Breznakiellaceae > WQXQ01. The sequence continues at coordinate 4,895 of WRGH01000048.1, read as the reverse complement.
ATAGTAAAAAATTGAGCTTGAATTATCGGCAAATATCAATTAATATTTAGTGTATTGTAAGGAGAAAGTTATGAAAAAGCTGATTATTTGTTTGTTTTTTATGGTACTAATTACTCCGGTTTTTGCCCAGAACAATTCCGGAAAAGATACTACTGATATGTACTATTATAATGTAACTGTGGAAAGAGTGTATGCGTCAGCTGAAGGGTATATAGTTCAATACCGTAAAGGTGTAAATCAGATTGGGGTTATCGGTATTCCTAACGAATGGTTTACCGATGCGGGAGGAAAAGGTGAATTGATGAAGCTGCCTCCCGGAAGAAACTGGCCTACACTGTCNGTTTTTTTTAAAGCCGGAAAATTCAGCCATGTCAGANTATATGTACATCACAAGAAAAGCCATACCACATGGGGCAGTATTCCTCAGGGAACTGATTTAACCAAATATTTTAAAGATGCTGATTCTTTCCGCCTTGAATTTGAATGATCAATAAAAAGAAACCATCGCCTAAGGTTAAACACGGCGATGGTTTTGGTACGGAAAGTAAAGAAGTACCTGCAGAACTTGTTAAATTTATCAAAACAGGCACAAGGTTTATAATAGCCGGACATAAAGAACCTGACGGCGACTGTGTAGGGAGTCAGCTTGCCCTTCGCAGTGTTCTTTTGCGTTTAGGCAAGGAAGCTGTTGTCTGTTCAGCAGAACCTTTCAAACGTATAGAATTAAAAAAATATGCAGGGCAATTTGTTAACTTATCAAAAGAAGAAGTAAAACCCGACGCAAAAGTAATAGTTGTTGATTGTTCCGGCATGGAAAGGACCGGAAGTCTGCAGGAGATTCTTGTAAATTATCCTTGTGCAGTAATCGATCACCATGCTGCGGTAACTCATCCGCCGTCGACGCCTCAAGCTCCTGTATATGTAGACGCGAACGTGCCATCCTGCACATTGTTAATAGAAAAACTGATAACCGCCATGAAACTGGAGCTGACCTGTGAAGAAGCGGAATATCTTCTTTTTGGATTATGCACGGATACCGGATTTTTCCGTCATCTTACAGAAAAAAATGCATCAGTATTTGAAGCGGCGGCTAAAATGGTGCGTCTCGGCGCAAGCCCNAAAAAAACTTTTCTTGATATGACAGGCGGTAAAAGCCTTAATTCCAGAATATTAATGGGCAATATACTNTCAAGAACGGAAGCATACTTTGACGGAAAACTTTTAATCAGTTATGAAACACAGGAAGAATCTGACACTTATGGTTTTGAAGGCAGGGATTCTGACAGCTTAAATCAATTGCTGCAGTCGATTAAAGGAGTTGAGGCAATTGTTATTATCCGCCAGGAGTATGCCGACAATTGTACTGTGAGTTTGAGGTCTGTTGATAAAATTGATGTTTCGAAAATTGCCGCATCCTTTGGCGGAGGCGGACATAAAAACGCTTCAGGGCTCACTATGCAAGGAACTGTTTCATCTGTAAAACAAATTATACTAAATTCTTTTTCAAAAGTTTTCAAAAATTAATAAAAAAAAATCCAATGTTACAAATCACATTTATTAAAAATATTCCCGCTTAATTCTGAATATTGTTCCAAATCAAAACCGATATCAGGAAACAGAGGTTATCATGGAACAATATTCATTAAACGATTTATATTTAAAATTTTCAACAGGTATAATCGGCCGCGCAGAGTTTGAAGGCTCAATATATATTTATTTCTTTTTTAACAAAGAAAAAACTTGCCTTTGCCATTGGCAAAAAGAAGAATACGAGGATTTTATATCATGGTTTTATCCCCGTTTGAAAAAAGCAATTGATTCATACAAAGAGATAGGTTCTTCCTTTGAAGCATATATGAATAAATTCCTGATGGTATCATCAAGGGAATACAGGGTGCGCAAAACAACAAAAAGTTTTATTGAATATTCGGCATGGAGCGCCCAAGTTCTCGATTTATACGCACATGAAGAATCTCCGTGTTACTTTAGTGAAAATAAAGAGGATTTATTGCCGGAATTAACAGTTATTCAAAATCAAAGAAAAAATACAAAGCGAATTTTGGCGCTTGTTCTGAAATGTTATTATTATGTTTCCGATGATCTTTTGGATAAAATAGCTTCTATGATCGAAATTGACAAAGATGAACTGAGGGAAATGATTGAAAGGATGCGAAAGATAAGGCAGAAAAAAGACGATGCAATTTATCTTATGAAAGAAAGGATTTACTGTCAGTATTACAGATGTATCGTATATGAAAAAAGGCTTTCGCTTATTCAGGAAAACACCGCCGCTTACAACAAAATGAAACTTCGCCATGATAAAGCAAGGCTGCGGCTTGAAAAAATGCGGAGGCGCCTTTCCAAAATTCGCACCGACGCTACCAACAAACAGGTAGCTGAAGTAATCGGCATAAAAAAGGGAACAGTAGACGCAAGCCTGTATAAACTGAAGGAAAAACTTGACAGCATGGCTGATAAATCGTATTTAAATTGATAAAAATTACCTAAAGTTACAATGTTACCAGCTGAATGCAAATACTGCTTTTTCGTTATAATCTTTGCCGGGACCTGCAATACATGAAGGAAAACCGCTTTGGTTCGGCGTATCGGGAAAGTGCTGAGTCTCAAGGCAAAAGCCCGAATGTTTCACATAATGCGAGCCCTGCTTCCCTCCTGAATTAATATGATTTCCCGTGTAAAACTGAACGCCGGGCTGTGTTGTGAAAACTTTCATTGTCCTTCCTGAACATGGTTCAAAAACATCAGCGCACGGACGAAGTTTTCCCGGCTCTCCGTCGACTGCAAAACAATGATCATAACCGTTAAGCGTGCCAAAATTTGCGTCAATGCGCCTGCGGTTTAAAAAATCAAAAGGGCTGTCTTTTACAGAAAGAATTTTCCCTGTGGGAATGCATTTATCATCAATTTCAACATAAGAAGAAGAATGAAGAATTACCTCGTGCGAAAGGATACTGCCGTTTCTTTCCCCTGCCAGATTAAAATAGGCGTGGTTTGTAAGGTTCACAGGACATGGCACTTCAACTTTTGCCTGATAATCGGCGATTATTTCGTTGGATTTTGTAAGACCGTAACTGACAATAGCATTCAGCTTCCCGGGAAAACCACAGTCTCCGTCACGGCTTTCTGTCTCAAAACGCACATATACGCCTTCGTTTTCTTCGTATGCTTCCGATTTCCAGAGCATTTTATCAAAACCGTACGGCCCCGAATGCAAGTTGTTCTCACCGTCATTTGCTTTAAGCCGGTATGTTTTTCCGTTTAAGGAAAAGGAAGCTCCCTTTATCCGATTGGCAAAACGTCCGACTGTTACGCCAAAAAATTGCGCATCGTTAACAAAGCCTTCAAATCCTGAATAACCCAGCAGCACATCGTCATGGACACCGTTGCGCGAAGGAACAATCAAACTTGTCCATGCGGCTCCGTAATTTATCAGTGAAAATTCTATACCTCCCGCTTTTAGCGTATACAGCTTCACTTTTTTCCCATTGGAAAGAATCCCGAATAATTTCTTTTTAATTTCCATGTTTTTATTATATCGCTTGCAAACATATTACGTACAGTGTAAAATTATAAAAATGTTACATTATGGAGAAAATTAATGAAGAAAATCATTATTCTTTTTCTTGTATTAACAAGTGCGGTTAACTGTTTTGCCGAAGATCCCGTTGAGGGATTTTGGCTGAGCATTGATGAAAGTACGAATAAAACAACCGCCGGCTGGCAGATATATGAGGAAGGCGGGAAGCTTTACGGAAAGATTCTCTCGTTGGCGTCAGAGCCAAGAGGCCTTATTGCGGACAAATGCAAGGAAACTTACAAGGGCTTTCCTGTTGCCGGAAAGGTAAATACAATGCCTATCGCGGGAACCCCGTGGATTTTCGGACTTACAAAAGGTAAGAACGGCGAGTGGAGCGGCGGCAATATTGTTAATCCCGAAGACGGTAAAATGTACAACTGTAAAATTATTTTCCGCCCTGCGGACGGTAAAAAATTTCAGTCTGACACTCTCGAGATGCGCGGTGAAATCGGACTCGGTATAGGCCGCAGTCAGTACTGGAAAAAAACAGACGCGGCAACTGCCGCTAACCTTTGGCCGGATTAAGAGCTGGGAATTACTGTTTTTTTTCCGTAAGATATTATATTTACAATTTCAAATGCTGTTTTATTTTGGTGTATATAATTTTAGGAACAATCGGTTTTGAGATGTGATCGTTCATGCCTANCGAAAGACATTTTTCAACGTCTTCCTTAAAAACATCCGCTGTCATCGCTACAATCGGTATCTCTTTTGCCTTTTTAATATCAAGCGCTCTTATTATCTTGGTCGCCTCGTCTCCGCCCATTTCAGGCATATTAATGTCCATAAGGATCATGCAGTATTTTTCGTAATTCACTTTGAACTTTTCAACGGCTTCTTTGCCGTTTTCGGCATAATCAATGGTAACGCCGGTTTTTTCCAGGTACTTGGACAGGATTTCNTTATTGAAATCCATGTCCTCCGCCGCCAATATGGTGTANCCCTGTAAATGTAAATCGGCGGCTTTTATACCGGGAACAGCCGCGGCGGCGGGCGCTCCTGCCGCTTCGGATGCAGCAACAGCCACGCCCTTTCCCTTTTTCATTCTTAATGTAAAAATAAATTTCGCGCCTTTGCCGAGTTCAGACTCAATCCATATCTTTCCCTGCATCATCTCTATAATCCGCTTGGAAATGGCAAGCCCAAGCCCAGTACCGCCGAATTGTTTTGCNATAGCGCGGTCGGCCTGATTGTANGCCGAGAAAAGTTTTGCCTGCTGTTCAGGCGAAATCCCGATGCCTGAGTCCGCAACTTCGATTCTTACGGTAACTTCATCGTCTTTTTCTTCCAGCTTTTG
>WRGH01000047.1 GCA_009787285.1 Brevinematales bacterium | reverse complement strand
AAAGAGTAAAAGGTATGACATTTGTAAAAGGTAATCTGTACACAAGAAAACAATTCGGCATTAAAAGGTGGGACATGCGAACCGATCAAATAATTGAAGGGAGCTGTGTTCATTTTTCGGCAGGAAAATAGATAATCATGATGATGACCCTGACGGTTTTGTTTATGAAGTCCGCCATCCCTACAATCTAATTCAGCAAGGGACAACAAATCTACATCGCCATATCTTTTTCAAGGAACCAGGAACGACGGATCAATACCGATACCTCGGAGAAAGCACTCACGAGGAGCAGCATTCGCCAAAGCATAATAAGGCATTCTGGTAAATTGTGACAGGCATTACTATATAAGGATTTTCTGTAGAATCTCACGCGTCTTATATTACATGCGTAAGGGAATAATAACCCTTAAATAAAACTTTAGGAGATCATAGATGAAAAAGATTTTAATTTTAATGATGTTGTTAATTGCAAGCGCTTCTGTCTTTGGAAGCGGGCAGAATGAACAAATTGAATTTGATCCAACGCCTACTTCTTTTGAGGGAGAGTGGAGAAATTCCAATGAAAAATACAATGATGAAGTTTATGTTTTTACCGGCAACAAGTGGAAATACACTTGTAATGATGAATCTAAATGGGGTTCGGGATATTTCACTTTTACAAATGACGCAATCACTCTTTACAAGCAAGACGGAAAAAAATGGTGGTATTCGTATAGTAATCCAAAATATAAGATAACTGACGCGTATGTAAGAATTAATTTAAATGATAAAAATTGGTTTGGATTTTTAAAACAACCTGTTCAAGAATTTGTTACCAGCGGAGATATGTTTGATAAAATACAGGGGACTTGGAGATTTCCGGCTACTGAAGACTATATATGGACATTTTCAGAGAATCATTTTTCATATTCTGATTCAAGTAATAGTAAAAACAATCTCGAAGGTACATTTGAGTTAACTAACAATGGATTATTGAAATTAATTTACAAAGAAGGAACGGCATTAATGTCTTATTCATTTACAACTAATGAGAGTATACAAATTATTTCAACTTTAACCCAATATTTTGGAATATTTAATAAACAATAATTGAAATACTGTCAAGCCGCTCAAAATGGGCGCTTTTAAAATACTTATCTTAACTTAAAATTTTTCACAGATATTTTGAACATTAAAGTTGTGATTATTCTTGAACATTTACTAAATGCTGGCAAAAACGCTAAATCAATAAGAATTATGATAAGACCCGTCCGGTCTATTCACCCGCGTGTTTAATGCCCAGTATTTCTAACTCTTTCTCGTTTAACCCAACTCCGCGTAGCATGAGCCGGTTTCCTTTCAATCCGTCAATTGAATTAATGCCCATGCCGCCCATCATCTCTTTTATTTCATGCTGCCACGCAGTTATCAGATTAATTAGGCGTTTATACCCTATGTCGGGGTTCAGCCGTTTAACCAGTTCGGGAACCTGCGTCGCTATACCCCAGTTGCATTTTCCGGCGTGACAGCTTCTGCACAGATGACAGCCGAGAGCAATCAGCGCCGATGTGGCAATATACACACAGTCCGCGCCAAGCGCAAGAGCTTTTACAATATCAGCGCTGGAACGAATGCTGCCGCCTGCGATGATGGATACACTGTCGCGAATCCCCTCGTCACGTAAACGCTTGTCAACGCCCGCCAGCGCAAGTTCTATTGGGATGCCGACATGGTCGCGTATGCGTGTCGGCGCAGCTCCCGTTCCGCCGCGGAAGCCGTCGATGGCTATTATGTCCGCGCCGCTTCTTGCTATGCCGCTTGCAATGGCTGTAACGTTATGGACGGCGGCTATCTTAACAATTACCGGCTTTTGATAATTCGTCGCTTCTTTCAAAGAGAAGACAAGCTGACGCAAATCTTCAATAGAGTATATATCGTGATGCGGCGCGGGAGATATTGCGTCGGTTCCTTCGGGAATCATTCTGGTACGGGAAATGTCGCCGACAATTTTCTTTCCCGGCAGATGCCCGCCTATACCGGGTTTTGCGCCCTGACCCATTTTTATCTCAACCGCCGCGCCTGANTTCAAATATTGAGGATGAACGCCGAAGCGTCCGGAGGCTACCTGTACAATTGTGTTTTTTCCGTATTTATAAAAATCTTCATGCAGTCCGCCTTCGCCCGTGTTGTAAAGAATGCCGAGCTCTTCGGCGGCTCGCGCTAAGCTTTCGTGCGCGTTGTAACTTATGGAACCGTAACTCATTGCGGANAACATTACCGGTATCGACAGGTGAAGCTGCGGCGGCAGGTTGTTGATAATTCTTCCTTTTCCGTCTCGTTCTATTTTTTCGGGCTTTGCGCCGAGAGATACCCTTGTCTCCATCGGCTCGCGCAAAGGGTCTATGGACGGGTTTGTAACCTGTGAAGCGTTTAGAAGTATTTTATCAAAGTACACCGGATAATTTTCAGGATTACCCATGCTTGACAACAGTACGCCGCCTGCGTCCGCCTGCTTGTAAATTTCGTTGATAGTTTTGCCGTTCCAGTTCACATTTTGTTTATATGTGTTGCCGCTTTTTACAATCTTAAGGGCGCGCGTTGGACAGAGCGAAACGCAGCGATGACAGTTCACGCATTTTGTATCATCGCAGACCATTTTATTGGTATCGGAGAGAAATTCGTGTGTTTCGTTAGCGCATTGACGTTCGCAGGCGCGGCAAGTGATACATTTGTCGTAATCCCTTATAACTTCATATTCAGGATATAAAAAATTTATAGCCATTATGCTTCACCCCTGTTTAATATTGATGATTACAGGCTGACCGCCCCTTGGAGCCCATACCGTGTCAAGGTTCGGTTCAATGATACGGATAGCCGACTCTTCGCTCGCCACATAAACCATATCGTCTTTTTCCCCAACCACCATGCTCCGCAGTTTAAGCCTGTCGTTTAACGCCATAAGTCCGCCGTCAAAACCTACAAGAATTGAGAACGGACCTGTTATTAACTGCGCGCTGAACATTACGCGCAAATATTCATTCAGTTCCCGTTCTTTGGCTGTTTGATGATGTTTTATGGTCTGCCAAAACGGAGCCGCCACGACGAGGGCAATTTCGTTGAATGAAAGTTTTTGTTTTCTATGCAGATAATCTATGATATAGGTGATGACTTCGGTATCTGTCTGGAGCGTGCATTTATAACCGTACATTTCAATTGAGCGCCGGTTGGTGTCGTATGAGGATATTTCGCCGTTATGCACAACTGAATAATCAAGCAGAGCAAACGGATGAGCGCCGCCCCACCAGCCCGGCGTATTTGTCGGGTAGCGCCCGTGCGCTGTAAAACACCAGCCTTCATATTCTTCCAGCTTGTAAAACCGCCCTACGTCTTCGGGAAAGCCGACAGCCTTGAACACACCCATATTTTTCCCGCTGGAGAAAACATAAGCGTCTTTAATTTGTGTGTTGACACGGAACACGCATTTGGCGGTAAATTCCCGTTCATCAAGCTGGCTGTTGCTGAGTTTTGTAGGCAGCGGCGTAACAAAGTAACGCCAGATCAGCGGCTCGTCTTTAATTTCCTTTATTTTTCTTGTTGGGATTTTGGAAAGGTTGATAATGTCAAAATGCCGTTCCAGAAATTCTTCGCACTCTTTTTTCGCGGAGGCAGTTTCATAAAATAAGTGCAAAGCATAATAATCTTTATATTCAGGGTAGATTCCGTATGCGGCAAAACCGCCGCCCAAACCATTCGAGCGGTCATGCATGACGCCGATCGATTTAATGATCGCCTCGCCGCTCATACGCCGTCCCGATTTGTTTATAATACCCGATATGGCGCAGCCGGACGGTATCCGCACTTGGCCTTCACTCTGCATACTTTCCTCCAAAAAAAGGCGCTCATCACATGAATTCACGGAGGTAGTTTACCTCATATCATCTGATGAACGCCTTTGTTCAACGTAAATAACGATATAAAATATGTTATTAATTGTCAAGTAAGGTACGGGAGGAAATTATGAAACATCAATGGTACGAAGACGCAGTAATTTACCATATTTACGCTCTTTCATTTTCGGGTGCGCGATTCTTGAACGATTATGCCGTATTAGAGCATAAGCTTTCTGAAATTGAAAAATGGATACCGCATATAAAAGGCATGAGGTTTAATTCGATATTATTAAGCCCTGTAATGAAATCACGCANACACGGATATGATGTGACGGATTATTTTGAAATTGATAACCGTATTGGTACAAACGACGAATTTAAATCACTTGTTGCCAAATTTCACGAAAACGGAATTCGCGTTATACTGGACAGCGTTTTTAATCATTGCGGGAGGGATTTTTTCGCATTCCGAGAATTACGGCAGAATAATCGTAATTATGCTGACTGGTTCTCGGGAGTGGATTTCAGCAGGCAAAGTCCTATGGGCGATCCGTTTACGTATAATACTTGGGATGGGCATTTTGAACTGCCTAAATTCAATTTACAAAATGCGTCCGCAAGGAATTATTTACTAGACGCTGCCCGGTTTTGGATGGACGTTTTTGACATTGACGGAATGAGGCTGGATGCGGCTGATGTGCTGGATTTCAGTTTTATGGCCGAATTACGCCGTGTAACAGAAGAGAAAAAACCTGATTTTTGGCTAATGGGTGAGGTTGTTCACGGCGATTATTCCAAGTGGGTAAACGCCTCCGCATTGCACAGTGTTACGAATTATTTTTTATACAAATGTTTATTTTCAAGCCATAATGAAAATAATCTGTTTGAATTGGCATACTGTCTGCAAAATTCAGTTCCCGATAACGGGCTTCCGTTGTACACATTTTTGGATAACCATGACCAGCCGCGCATAGCAAGCAATGTTTCCAATCCTGAACATTTAAGTACGTTATACACCTTACTTTATACTTTGCCCGGTATTCCGTCTGTTTACTACGGCAGCGAATGGGGCATAAAGGGGGTCAAAGAAAACGGCTCTGATCAGGCTCTGCGTCCGTATATTAATATTGAAAATCGTTCGGCTTTTGATACATGGCTGACAGGCCATATTAGTAAACTTGCGCTTATCAGACAGGGCGAAAAAGCGTTGAGATACGGTAATTATAAACAGATTTATCTGGAGTATAAACGTCCGTTTGTCTTTGAACGTTCTTACGAAGACGAACGAATATATGTTGCTGTAAATATTGCCGATTACAATGAGACTATAAACTTAAGCGGCTGTAACAGTAACGGATTGTATGATTTGTTAGCTGAAGAACAGATACTAAATATCGGGAGTATTAACATGAAACCTCATTCGGCGAGGATATTAAAATAGGCATGAGATCATACTAATTTCACGTTATTACATTTTATTTTTATCAACTTTCTTATTCAATAATTCAACCATTATTATATTGAGTATCAATATGCCGCCGATAAATAACGGAAAAACAATGAAACGGAAATATTTTGTTATCTGTCCGAATAACGGAGGTATAAATGTAGTCCCTATATATGCGCTTGCCATTTGTATTCCCATTATTGCCTGCGACTTTTCACTCCCGAAATTTTTCGGCGTCTCGTGTAAAAGACTTGGATATATTGGAGCGCATCCCAGTCCGATTGTAAAAAAGCCAGGTAATAACAATATTCTGCCAACAGGCAGCATTAACGCAATAATTCCACAGGCTATAAGTCCCTGCCCTAAACGAACCATTTGACGGTTATTTAATTTTATTGTCAGAAAACCGGAAATAAAGCGTCCTGATGTTATGCCGATAAAGAATAAAGAAATCCATTGGGCGGCTATTTCGGGGGATATATTTTTTTCCATAACCAAAAAACTGCTTCCCCATAATCCGACTGTGCTTTCAATGCTGCAATAACAAAAAAACGCAATAAGGATTTGTTTTACTCCGGCAGTGTGAATTAATTCTTTAAATAATATTCCTTTAGGAGTTTCATTTTTCTCATTGTTGTTTTGAGATTTATTTTTTCCCCACAGCGATATAGTAATTAATAATACTGTCACTAGGCAGCATTGAATCAATCCGATTGTACGATACCCTAAGTTCCACGAATTTTTATTTATCAAAAAGAATGACATGATAATCGGCCCCATTGAAGCTCCAATGCCCCAAAAACAATGAAGCCAGCTCATATGTCTTGCTTTATAATGCAGCGCAACATAATTATTCAGAGCCGCATCAACGGAACCTGCGCCTAATCCGAGAGGAACAGCCCAAAGACACAACAGTGGAAAAGCAGAAGAAAAAGAAAACCCCAAAAGAGCGGCGGCGGTCATTAAAACGCTTAAAGCGGTAACAATGCCCGTACCAAGCCGTCTGATAATTCTTTCGCTGAAAAAGCTTGAAATAACCGTTCCGGCCGCTATAATCATTGAAATATATCCGGCATAATGCAGCGGAACGTTTAAGCCGCCGTACATCGAAGGCCATGCCGATCCAAGCAGTGAATCCGGCAAACCCAAGCTAATAAACGAAAGATAAATTATTACCAGAAGTAATGTTGAAATCATGCTTTAACCTCCTGTAAAATGCCGCGCAGTTTAAACATACTTGTTATGTGCTTTTTTAGTAATCAAATCGTACATCAACAGGAATGTGAGGAAACATTTCTTTTTCCAAAACATCAATTGATGTTACTAAACCCATTCTATCGCCGCTTAAGGGAGCCTCATCAAAAAATGTCGCTGAAAAATTATCATTAAAGTATATGTTAAAAGTAATAATTCCGTTATTGATAATTTTTTCAACTTTTATATGATTGTATACATTATAACCAGTCTTTAAGTGGGACGAATTTCGCCAAGTTATAGGCGGCTGATTAACCCATTTACCGTCTGACATTTTTTGAACAGTAAATAAACCGTTTACTGTTATGAATAACCTGTAAAAACTGACGTTGTTTGAGTTAGAATTGTCAACACAAAACAATATTCCAAATCCGTAATTATCAGCCCCGCTGATTTTTTTTACCTTACATTGAATAATATTTTTATCAGTTTCCGGATTATCNAAATAATAAGGAATCCATTTGTTATAATAGCCGGAATCATTTGTATAAAATTGCAGAATTCCGTCATTGTTATCGGGTTTATTGTAACGAATNGTTTTAATTATCGTATCATTTATATCTGATGCATTTAAATCTGTATACCAGTCAATGTGACTCCAATAACCGGCGATTAATTTTTGATAAACCGGCTCTGTCTGTACAAGATAGTTTATATCCTCTCCAAAGCCGGAAGCCCAAAACNCCCTTCCCAAATAGTAGTCGGAGCCGTATTCATTCCACGAATTGTAAGATTGTTGTACTTTTTTTGCATAATACATTATTTTTTCCCATGCTTCTTCCTCTGTCAAAAAGCCGACTTCATACCCCCATCTGCACAATGAAATATTTCTTCCTAAATCCCATGCTAAAATTGTCCGGCTGTTGAATGAATCCCAGTTTAAAGCTGTAAATTTCAGATAATTATACTGTCTTTGATTTAATCGGTATTTATTATATATATCAAATATGGAAAATGTTTGTTTTTCATTCATTATTTCCGTTACAGTTTGTTGAATATTATTTAATGCGGATGAATGTCCTCTGTTTTCCATTGTTTCCAGTGTTGTTAACAATTCTTCTCTGTTGTTAATGCTCCAGTCGCGCTTTAACACATCCAGCCATTTTTTTATATTTCCTTCNTTTATTTCGTCTGTGTTTAGTGTATTTCGACTAGACCCGTTCAGTTCAGTCATAATTCCGGTTAATGAAATTGCCCACAACTGTTCTTTTGTAAGTTCCGCAAATAATAATGTATTACAGGAAAATATTATAATTAAAAAAACTGTAAAATTTTTCATGTTATTCTGTCCGGTAAAATAACAGTATATAATATGCTGAGGTTATAGTCAACCTATGATATATATTATAATTTTTGCAGCCTTTATATTAGTTTCAAGTTAAATAAATGCTCAATAAGTATTTTTACTCCAAGCATTACAAGGACAACTCCGCCGAAAAATTCCGCTTTTGATTTATATTTTGCTCCAAAAATATGACCTGCTATTACGCCGCCTATTGATATAAAGAAAGTTGCCAAACCTATTATTATTATCGCAAAGAAAATATTTATTTTAAAAAATGCAAATGTTATGCCGACAGCTAAAGCGTCTATGCTTGTAGCGATTGCCAGTAATAACATTTTGGCAGTTCCAAACGGATTTTCGCTTTTTATTTCATCGTCTTTGGAAAAACTTTCCTTTATCATTTTGCCGCCGATAAAACCAAGCAGTATAAATGCTATCCAATGCTCCAAACTCTCTATTTTGTCTGTAAAAAGCGTTCCGGTATAGTATCCGATAAACGGCATGAGCGCCTGAAAGAAACCAAAATATATTCCCGGTATTAAGTATTCTTTCGTTTTTAGTTTGCCGGCCGATAATCCCAGAGTGATTGAAACCGCAAATGCGTCCATTGACAAACCAATGGCAATTATAATAATTTCCAGAAAACTCATACGAACATTTTACCTGTTAACATTCCGGTATTCTTAAAATGATTTCTGCTGATCGCCTGCACAGATGCAGGCGGATTAATTTTCATTCGGCTGTATTTGAAACATTTGCCGGCTGGTTCTTTTTCAAGTCTTCGTAAAAATTAGTGACACTTAAACTCATATACGGAAAAAGCCACAGGAAACCAATGCCAAGGGTAAAACANCACAATATACCCCAGCCTAAAAAACTCAAGCAGAGTCCGAACAATTTTCCCTTGTATCCGTTCATCATTTTTTTGCTTCGGTCTATTGCTTCTGAAGCTCCAATGTCAGGATTGTCATGTAATATAAAGAAAGCCATAGAATAACTGAAACTTTTAACTATTCCCGGTATTATGAAAAGCAATGACCATAATCCGATAAAAATAACTTGTAGCAAATAAAGCAGAAAACTTTTAACAAAGGAACTAAATCCGTCAAACAGATTTTCAAGCTGACCTGTCCCGCCTCGGGCTTTTTTTAAAAAATAGCCGATTAAACCAAGCGTTAAAGGTCCTCCCAAAACTAACGGACCAACTACTACAAAACTGGAAGCTGAAATAATAACACCGTAAACTAACACTATTCCGACTGCCGCAAGCCAACTGCCGTGCAGCTGCGATCTGGCGATGGCTCTTAATTCATGATTCTCTCTCATGCTTTCCTCTTTTTTTAATTTAATCCTAACATGTTGAAAATAGGCTGTCAATTGATAAACAGCATATACATCAATAGCTGCCCTGTTTGTTATGTGCCTGTCTATTATTGCGGGGTTTACTATAATATTTCTTGTATGTTACCTTTAAGAAACCGCCAAAGGCGGGATATAGTCCAACTGTGATTGTAAAAGGTTTATTATGATTGTTGTTATCAAGAAAGATGCAAACGAGAAAAGCGTAGAAAATCTTATCACTTGGCTTGAAAACCAGGGACTGCGCGTCAATGTAAACTCAGGTATTTATCAAACGGTGCTGGGGCTGATTGGTGATACGCACAGCCTGAATGCGGAACTGATAGGCGGCATGGACATTGTAGAACGTGTGCAGAGGATCAGCGAGCCGTACAAAAACGCCAACCGTAAGTTTCACACGGACGATACAATTGTGGACATGGGCGGACAAAAAATAGGCGGCGGCAATTTTCAGTTTATTGCGGGGCCGTGTTCGGTTGAATCGTCTGAGCAAATCTGCGGAATCGCGCAGCAGGTACATAAGGCCGGAGCGAATCTTCTGCGGGGCGGGGCATTCAAACCGCGGACTTCGCCCTATTCATTTCAGGGGCTTCGGGACGAAGGCATAGAGTTTTTACTGCAAGCAAAAGAGCTGACAGGAATGCCGGTTGTCACTGAAATAATGAACGCAAACCATCTCCCCATGTTCGAGCAAGTGGATGTCATTCAAGTCGGCGCGCGTAATATGCAGAATTTTGAATTGTTGAAGGAACTGGGAAGACAGAAAAAACCAATTCTGTTGAAACGCGGACTTGCCAATACGCTTGAGGAACTGCTGATGAGCGCGGAGTACATCATGTCTGAAGGAAACACTCAGATCATTTTGTGCGAGCGCGGTATCCGCACATTTGAAACATCAACCCGCAATACTCTTGATATTTCCGCCGTGCCTATGTTAAAGCGTTTGACACATCTGCCTGTCATTATTGATCCAAGCCACGCCGCAGGAGACGCCGCTCTTGTATACCCGCTCTCTATGGCGGCGGCGGCGGCAGGCGCTGACGGTCTTATCATTGAAGTACACAACGATCCCGCTCATGCCCTGTGCGACGGGCCTCAGTCGATTAAGCCGGATGCTTTTGCTTCTTTGGCGAATGATGTAGAGAAAGTCTTAGCTATTGTCAATAAAAAAGGATGAATCATGGACATTGATAAATTGAATGAAGAAATGGACAG
>WRGH01000046.1 GCA_009787285.1 Brevinematales bacterium | reverse complement strand
TTTATTAATTTTGATGAAAATAACTTCGGAAGCGAAGATGATCTTGACGATAAAAACGATCATATTCGTAAAATTTTAAATACCCCTGTAGAAGAACTTGANCTTTCTGTCCGTTCATCAAATTGTTTAAAGAATGCCAATATCAAAACAATCGGAGAACTTACGCGTAANACTGAGGATGATATTGCAAGAACGCGGAATTTCGGCAAGAAGTCTCTTCAGGAAATAAAAGAAAAGCTTCAGGAGTGGAATTTAAGTCTTGGGATTACAGACTTGAATGTTCTAAAGAATGCCCGTATGGAATCCAAAGTAAAGGAAGCGGAAAATGAAACATAAGAGAGGATTTAATCCACTAGAGCGGATGTCCGCGCACAGAAAAGCGCTGCATCGTAACATGGTTACATCCCTGTTCAGGAAAGAACGTATAGAAACCACCAAGGCAAAGGCTTTTGCCGTACGCAGGACGGCGGAAAAAATGATCACGCGCGCAAAAGAGGATAATGTGCATAACAGGCGGATAATATCCGGACGGCTTTATGATGAAGCTGTTGTCGCAAAACTTTTTACCAATATAGCGCCGCGAATGAAAGAAAGAAACGGCGGCTATACCCGCATAATCAAGCTGGGTGAAAGAAAGGGCGATGCCGCGGAAGTTGTAATTTTGGAACTGGTTGACTACAAACTTGATACAGGCGAGGCAAAGAAAAAATCCAAAAAAAGCGAAGAAAAACCCAAAAACGGGAGCAAGGGGAAATAGATGGCTAAACCGCATAGAGGCAAGGGAATTAGGGATCAATTTGCACATGGAAGAGGCGAGTGTCCGGTATGCAAAAGGCGCAATGTTAAGGTTCTTTATGAAATGGACGGCGGAGAGAAAAAATTTAAAATATGTAAAGTCTGTAAAGCGGCGATTAAGCACGGTAAGAAAAGCCTTCCTGTTACAGCAAAAGCCGCCGAAGCATAAACTGTTTGCGTTAATAGCCTAAACTTACAGGTTCAGAAACAAATCATTAATTACTGACAGGGAACGGATCGTGCATGATCATTTTTGTTCCCAGTCTTGTCAGTACGGAATAAAAAAAATTCATATCCATCGTTTTATCAAACTGTAAAAGCAAATGTTTATCAAGAAGTTCCTGCGTATATGAGTATAACGGATAAACTTTTGTATTCTTATAATTACTTTCAAAATGGCAGATAACAGGGATCATTGCGTAATTAGAAATAGAAAGCTCATATGGCAAAAGAACCAAGCCTTCTTTTGTAAAAGTAACCAGCATCAGCGCGCCCAGTATTCTTTCTTTTTCTCTTTGGTTGGAAACAAAATTACCCAAGGAGTAAAAGCACAAAGTTTTCTTTCCGTTGGGGCGGATTAAGGTTTCTGTGCGCTGAAGAACATGCGGATGATGCCCGATGATAAGGTCTACATCAAGNCCGGCGAGGAAACGCGCAAGCTCAATTTGATCTGCTCCGGGTTCAGCCAAAAGGTACTCTTCGCCCCAATGCATGGAAACAATCAAAAAATCACATAACGGACGCAAAGCTTTTATTTCTTCAGTCATTTTATTTTTGTTAATCAGGGAAACAAGATTCGGCTCGCCCGCAGGCAGGGCAAAGCCGTTAAGTCCGTAAGTGTAAGACAAAAACCCAAGAGATATATTGTTCTTTACCGCAATACGCCGGCTTACGCCTGTTTTTCTCGCCCCGATTACCGTAATTCCTTCGGTCTTTTCCCAAAGATTCAAAGCGGCATAAAGGCCGTCCCTTCCCATGTCCATGCTGTGGTTAGTCGCCTGATTTACAATGTCAAAACCTGTGTCCGCTACAGTTTTTGCGAGAGATTGCGGCGTATTGAAGGTGGGGTATCCTGAATAACCGAACCTTTCGCCCCCCATTACAGTTTCCTGATTGATAAATGCAATATCCGCATTTTCTACAATACTTTTTATCTCCGTATATATCGGTGAAAAATTATATGTATCATTTTCTTTGTGTGTTCTTATTATTGTTTCGTGAAATAAATTATCTCCTGCGGCAATAAGCGTAAGACTGTAATGTTTGGGTTTTTCTTCTTCGTTATGAATATCTTCAACATTTATTTCTGCTGTCTCATTTTTTAATTTACAGGAAAATAAAACAAGAAATATTAAAATAAAAACACTTGTTTTTTTATTCATATTTTCCCCCAATGACGCGATTCTGCCCTGAAAGGTCTTTGTATAATTTTATATCTTTAAAACCCCTGTTTACAAGGAGGGAAGAAATTTCTTTCATTTGGCGTGGACAGGCTTCAAGTAAAAGAAATCCGCCGTGATTAATAAAATTAGGCGATTTTTCTATAATACGCTCAATAATTTCAAGTCCCGATTTTCCGCCGTCAAGCGCGAGAAAAGGTTCGTTTTTGACTTCGGCGGAAAGCGTTTGTATTTCATCTGTCGGGATATACGGGGGATTACTGACAATTAGGGAGAATGAAGAATCATCTGCAGGAAGCGCGTTATAAAGATCACCTTGGAAAAAACGTACCGAACCGCCGCCTATAAGCCTGTCTGCATTTTCTTTCGCAGTTTCGAGAGCCTGCGCGGATAAGTCTGCCGCCCAGACTTTAATTTCCGGCATTTCATGTTTTATTGAAACAGCGACTGCTCCGCAGCCTGTACATAGATCAAGGACATGAATCTTGTCTTTTGCTCCATTATCCGTATTCGCCATTTTTAAATTTTCAAGAGCCGCTTCGACAAGTATTTCAGTATCAGGACGCGGAACTAAAACATTTGTATTCACCCTGAAATTAAGCCCGAAAAATTCTTTATTCCCTGTTATGTAAGCAGTACATTCGCCTTTTATTCGTCTGTCTAGAAACAAGTTAAATTTGTTAAGGTTTTCTTCTTTAAGAATTTCAGTTCCTTTTGCGATTAAAGATGAGCGGCTTATGTTTAAAATATTAGCGAGTAACACTGATGCGTCAAGCGATGATGTGTCAATTCCGGCGGCTTTAAGAGCCGCGCCGCCCTGTGCCAATGCTTCACAAACGGTCATTGCTGAAGGATTTTTCAAGAAGCTTCAGCTTCTTCGAATGAGTTAACATTTTTAGAAACTTTTGTATCGGAAGAATTTTCAGAGCTGCTGCTGTTTAACAGTTCTTCTTTTGCGGAAAGTTTCAGGGCATCGAAGAGTTCCGCCGTATCACCCTGCATAATAAGATCGAGTTTATAAAGCGTAAGGTTTATTCTGTGATCGGTCAGCCTGTTCTGCGGAAAATTGTATGTTCTTATACGCTGAGACCTGTCGCCGGATCCGACCTGCGTCTTTCTGGCTTCGGCTCTTTGCGCCGCGGCTTTGGCTTCTTCCATTTCGTAAATACGGGCGCGAAGTATGCGCATTGCTTTTGCTTTGTTCTTAATTTGGCTTTTTTCGTCCTGACAATGTACAGTTACTCCCGTTGGCAGGTGGGTTATGCGGACTGCGGAGTCTGTTGTATTGACGCACTGTCCGCCGGGACCTCCTGCGCGCATAACGTCAATTCGCAGATCTTCCTGTTTTATGTCTATTTCCGTTTCGTCCGCTTCCGGCAAAACTGCCACAGTTACGGCGGAAGTGTGAATCCTTCCGGACGATTCTGTAACGGGAACCCTCTGTACCCTGTGGACTCCGGATTCGTAACGAAGGTTTTCGTAGACATTATTTCCGCTGATAGAAAAGACTATTTCCTTTATTCCGCCTAGCTCAGTATCATTTGAATTCATGATCTCAAATTTCCAGCCCTTTGTTTCCGCAAAGCGCGAATACATTCTATAAAGATCGGCGGCAAAAAGCGCCGCTTCTTCTCCGCCTGTGCCGGCGCGTATTTCCATGATAATGTTTTTTTCATCCAGCGGGTCTCTGGGAATTAGAAGGAATTTAAGTTTGTCGCCGTTAACCAAAAGTTTGTTTTCAAGCTCTTTCAGCTCTTCCCGCGCAAGATCGCGCATTTCCTGATCTTTTTCTTCCTGAACAAGTATTTTTGTATCATTAACCTGTTTTTCCAGTTCTTCTATGCTGTTATGCAATGATGCAATTTCGTCCAAGCGGGAGTGTTCTCTCATTACATCCCTGTAGCGGTTCTGATCTTTTACAAGCGAAGAATCCTGTATTAGCAGTGTTAATTCATCATATCGTTTTAAAAGTGAACTCAGTCTTTCGTTCATTTTCCGGCCCCGCGCGTTAAATTCTATAAGCATTATAATGATAACAATTTCATGATGATTTAGCAATCCTGTAATAAAAATATACTGTATCACGCTTTATTCTTATGATATAATATTTTAGTAATGGCTTTTTTGGAAAAAATAATCAAGTTTTTTCAGGACTGGTTTAACAAAATGACCGCTGAAGGTAAACGGCGTTTTGCGCTTATTTGTACTGCGGCGTTTGCTGTCATTTTGTCCTTTTCCGTTATTTTTCCGCTT
The DNA here is from genome assembly GCA_009787285.1 of Brevinematales bacterium. Taxonomy (GTDB): domain Bacteria; phylum Spirochaetota; class Spirochaetia; order Treponematales; family Breznakiellaceae; genus WQXQ01. Next base: position 6,049 of record WRGH01000046.1, on the reverse strand, counting down.
GTAAATTCAGAAGGCGGGAAGAAGCCTGACGAACCTGAAAAAATAAAAATTAATATTCCGATTCCTGCGGAAGAACTTTTTTTGCCTGATGAACCTGATTTTATTCCGGGAGTTTTGCTGGAAAGGGAAAGAAGATCAAGCTGGACAGAACATGACGCTGAAGAATTTTGGCAGGATCCTTTAAAATACGGCGAAGAACAATGGCGTGAAAAAATAGAAGCGGCTATTGATGAATTTTTGGAGCGTGTTCCATGAAGTATTTCACTAATATTGTTATTACGACAATTTTTTCTTTTTTTTCCTGCGGCGGAATGCCTAATTCAAATCCTGTAATGTCCTTTCCGCCTCAAGCTGAAGAAAGTCAGAATGAAACGTTTATATCTTCTGTATCTGATTTTGAGTCAAAGCCTTCAGAAGAATTATCTAAAGAAGATATTTATACAGTTGATATTTTTGAAGAAAAAGCAGCCGGATTTGACATAGCTGACAAGTCTGCTGACATTTTTCCCGAACAGGATGAAATTGCCTTATCAAAAACAGATGAGTCTGAGCTATTATTTGATTCTGTAGAAATAGCATCGATTGATGAGCCCCAGTTAACGCCGCAAGCTGCTGAAGTTCCGCAGCAGCCTCCTGTATCTGCGCCGTCTGCAGAGCTTTCGGTTCAAGTGCAGACGCCCGCGCAGACTCAGCCTACAGTACAGGCGCAAACTCAGCCGCCGTTGCAAACGCAGACTCAGCCTCCGGCGCAAGTGCAGACTCAGCCTCCGGCGCAAACTGTACAGCCCATGCCTGTACAAGCGCCGCTATCTCTTGCACCTGCCGAAGAAAGGCCTTTGACAGAACGTGAAAACACATTTACAACTGCGGAGACATCCCGCTTTGATACTGTAAAAGATGAGTATGTTACTCCTTTTCAAACGGTGTTAATACCTCAGAATGAAACGATTACTTTTTCACGTATTGTTAATGCGACAGTAGGGCAGAGTATTGAAATTCCGTTCAGAGGAACAGGCTGGGTATATATGGGAGAGCTGGCTTCCCGACGCGGGATTGCTTATGATTCCAGCCGCAATGATCCTGACGGACAAAGTTTGATATTCAAAGTTGAAAGTACAGGCACTTATGCGCTTCATTTTTTTAAGCGGGATTTATTTAGGGATTATGTTTTAAATGATTATGTTCAAGTTATCGCAGGAGAGGCTCCTGTTTCAGGCGGCGCAGGCTGGTTTAATCCGCCGATTGACGGGGGGAGGGTAGTGGCGCAGCCTCGCTGGCCTACTGCTCTTGAAGAAGCGGAAATCCAAAGAGGCGGGACAGGTTCAAGACCTGCCGTTGAAACGCCGCCTGTAAATACATCTGAAAGAGGAGCTGTTTCTTCACAGGGAACTGTTCCCGCTCAGGGCTCTGCTCCAGCGAGGGGAACAGCTTCTACGCAAGGTTCTGTCTCACAGCAAACGACTCAGCCGTCTGTTGCTTCCGTATTACCGCAAAATGCCGCGCCTGAGGCGGAGTCCGGTTCCGCAGTTATTGAAGCGCCTTTGCCGCCTGATGTTTTGCTGCAAAAAGCCAAAGATGCCTTTGACAGCGGAAATATTCCCGCTGCTATAGCATTACTCGATCAATACAGTAATCATTATCAATCCGGTACGGATGAGCTTTACTGGTTATACGGTCAGTTTTATGAAGCAAACAGCCCAAGCAGGAATATTTTGCTTTCACTGGATTATTACCGCCGCCTTGTGCGTGAATATCCGCAGAGCAAACGATATAACGACGCGCGCGGCAGAATTGCATATTTGGAAAGGTATTATATAAATATTCAATGAGTGTCAAAATGCTTTTTGACCGGGTATTTTTAAAGTTTCTTCTTGTCGGAATAATAAATACTCTTGTGGGTTCGGCGATAATGTTTGTACTGTACAACGCGGCGCACATGAGTTATTGGTTTTCATCAGGATGTAATTACTTTCTTTCCAGTATATTAAGTTTCTTTTTAAATAAATACTTTACCTTTACAGTAAAACGGTGGTCGGTATTTATGATTATATCGTTTGTTGTTACAATAGTCGTTTCTTATTATTTCCCTTTTTGGATTGCAGAATATGCTGTAAACTATTTCTTGCAAAACAATACGGAAAATGTAAAGGGAAATATCGCATTAATAGCGGGAACATGCTTGGCTGCCGCTGTAAGTTATTTAGGGCAAAGATTTGTTGTGTTCAGAAATAAACAAAAGGGCGAAGAACAGGTAAAAACAGAATAGCTAAATAGCGTTTAAAGTTGACTGTCCGTAATGTGTCGCATTATTTGACATCTAAATAAGCAGTTTTTGAGAGTGTTTATAAGCCGCGGATCGAAGTTGTTTTACAGAGTTGTCTGTAAGGTAATCGTCAAACGGCATCATGCGGTCTATAAAGCCGCCCGGGTTTTTTTCCTGAGGAAGTATTTCGACAATGCGGTTTGCAATTGAATTTATAAATTCGTGATCGTGTGAGTTAAAGAGAACAACGCCCGGGAACGCGGCAAGTCCGTCGTTTAGGGCTGTAATCGCTTCAAGATCAAGGTGATTTGTCGGTTCATCGAGTATTAAAATATTTGCGCCTGAAAGCATTATTTTAGAAAGCATACAGCGTACTTTTTCGCCGCCTGAAAGAACGTTTACGGGTTTTAACGCTTCATCGCCTGAAAAAAGCATACGGCCGAGAAAACTGCGTATATAAGTTTCATCCTGATCCGATGAATACTGCCTTAGCCAGTTTACTATCGAAAGATCAGAGTTGAAAAAGGCGGAATTTTCTTTTGGAAAATAGGAAAAAGAGGTCGTCTGTCCCCAGTAACAGTCGCCCAATTCTGCTTTTTTTTCACCGCAGATAATGTCAAAAAAGGCCGATTTGGAAGAGTGTTCGATTCCCACAAAGGCAATTTTATCGCCCTTATTTACTATTAGCGAAAAATCTTTTAAAAGCGCCGTTCCCTCAAAAGAAAAGTTTAATTTTTCCGCTCTTAACACATTGTTGCCGATTTCGCGTTCGGGCTTAAAGCCTACGTATGGGAATTTGCGGCTTGTTACGGGCACATTTTCAAGATCGAGTTTTTCAAGGACTTTTTTGCGGCTTGTCGCCTGACGCGCCTTGCTTGCGTTGGATGAAAACCTTTGGATAAATTCTTTTAATTCTTTTGCCTTGTCTTCACGTTTTTTTAACTGTTCACGCGCCTGACGCTGGAGAATTTGGCTCATCTGATACCAGAAATCGTAATTGCCCGAATACGGGGTAATTCTGCCGTAATCAATGTCGCATACATGGGTACAGACAGAGTTAAGAAAGTGGCGGTCGTGGGAAACAACTATTACCGTGTTCGGAAAATCAATAAGAAAATCTTCAAGCCATGAAATAGATTCAAGGTCAAGACCGTTAGTCGGCTCGTCAAGAAGCAATATCTCAGGGCTGCCGAAAAGAGCCTGCGCCAAAAGAACGCGTACTTTTTTTGATTCGTCAAGCTCTGCCATAAGGCGGATGTGATCTTCCTCATCAAGTCCGAGTCCTGAAAGAAGCTGTCCCGCCTGCGATTGCGCTTCCCATCCGCCGAGATCGGAAAAGTCAGCCTCAAGCTCGCTGGCTTTCATGCCGTCTTCTTCCGTAAAATCTTCTTTCGCGTAAATCGCCTCGCGCTCTTTTTGCACAGAGTAGAGTTTCGGGTAACCCATGATCACTGTTTCCAGAGCGGGGTATTTTTCATAAGCGAAGTGATCCTGTTTCAAGACAGCAATACGCTGATTCTTGCCGAAGGAAATTTCTCCCTTGTCATGTTCAACTTCGCCGGAAAGAATCTTAAGGAATGTCGATTTTCCCGCTCCGTTCGCTCCGATTATTCCGTAACAATTGCCGGGCGTAAATTTAAGATTAACATCCTTGAAAAGGATGCGCTCGCCGAAAGAAAGGCTTAAATCTGCAACAGTTATCATTTTTTCTTAAAAAGTCCTGTAAGTTTTGATAAAATACTTTTTTTCGCAGGAACAGACTGTTTCTGCGGAGTTTGTTTTTCGTGTTTTTCCGTAGAATGTTTTGCAGCGTGATGATGCTTAACGTTTTGTTTACCGTGCTCTTTGTTTCCGTGTTTTAATGCGCCCGCGTATTTCTTTTTGTATAAAGCCATCCGATCTTCCATGGGAAGCTGTAAAAAATCTTTTTCAGGTTTTTTATTGTGTTTATCTGTTGTTTCGCGTTTTCGTTTTCTGCCACGATCCTCGATTTTTACATGATCGATAGTTACTGTTTCGCGTCTTTTGCTGCTGCTTGTTTTCGTGCCGCTGTGCGGCGTAACATGAGTTCGTTCTTCATAAAAATCCGTATGAATGATTTGTCCTGCGCTAAAATCTTCTTCATATAAATCCTGCATGGCAATTTCAGAAGGTATCTTTTTGCCTATGTAGCGCTCAATGGCGGGTAATTCGTAAACATCCTGTTCGCTTGCAAGGGTAATTGCCTTGCCTGTTTTTCCGGCGCGCGCGGTTCTGCCGATACGGTGGACATAGTTTTCCGCTTCTATGGGTAAATCGTAATTAATCACCATAGAAAGGCTTTCTATATCAAGCCCGCGCGCGGCTACGTCTGTCGCGACAAGGATTTTAATTTTTCCGGCTTTCAAATCGTCAATAATTTTCAGGCGTTTTACCTGCGGAAGATCGCCCATGATAAACTCGCAGGTTCTTCCGTTCATTTGAAGGCGTTTCGCTATAATCTCGGTATATTTTTTTGTATTGCAAAAGATAATTACGCTTTCAGGCTGTTCCCGCTTCAATATACCCAAAAGAAGGGGCATTTTTTCTTCGGAAGGGACATGGTAGAGTATCTGCGTAATCTCTTCGACAGTAACAATTTCCGGTTTTATTTCGATTTCAAAAGGCGTCTTTGTATATTCCCATGCTAGATTTTTTACCCAAGCGTTCAAAGTAGCGCTGAAAAGCATTGTCTGCCGCCGGTCTACGGGCGGCACTACTTTAATCAATTTGCGCAAATCGGGATAGAACCCCATGTCAAACATTCTGTCCGCTTCATCAAGGACAAGGAATGATATTTCCATTAAATTCATGCGGCCTGTTTTGTTAAGGTCAAGAACGCGGCCGGGAGTTCCAACCATTATCTGCACATTTTCTTTCAGCAGTTTTTCCTGCTGAGTATAGCCAGTGCCCCCGTAAAAACTGCCTGTTTTATACGGCAGATATTTACCTAACATTTTTGCTTCTTCTTCAATTTGTACTGCCAGTTCCCTTGTCGGGGCCATTATAAGGGCTTTCCGCCCGGAAAGAGAATCTTCTGTTAACAGCCGTTGGAAAATAACTATAAGAAATGCGGCTGTTTTTCCGGTTCCTGTTTGGGATTGTACGTACAAGTCCCGCGAAGCGTGACCGTCCCGCGAAGCATGACCGCCCTGACTGCCAAAAGCATTTGAAAGCACCTGTTCCTGTACAGGCATACAGGTAATGTAACCGGCTTCATAAATACCTTTTTGTAAATCGGGATGCAGTCCAAAACTTTTGAATTCCATAAACTTAAATAATTGTAGCTGTTTTGGGCGTATTTGAATACCCGCCGTCCGTCAGTGTACCTTGACTTCATGGCAAAAATACCGCATTATTAATTGAATTGAACAAATAGGAGGAAAATATGAGTATTATTGAATATGTGGAGGCTCGTGAAATTCTTGATTCGCGCGGAAATCCCACTGTAGAAGTTGATGTAATGCTTGAGGACGGCTCTCTTGGAAGAGCGGCGGTTCCCAGCGGAGCGTCTACAGGCGCTTATGAAGCTGTTGAGCTTCGCGACAAAGATAAAAACCGCTTCCTTGGGAATGGCGTGTTAAAAGCGGTTGACAATGTCAACGACATTATCGCACCGGAGCTTATAGGGCTGGATGCTATGAATCAAGTCGATATTGACAAGACCATGATTGAGCTTGACGGAACCGAGAACAAAGGCAAGCTCGGCGCTAACGCGATTCTCGGCGTATCAATGGCGACTGCCCGTGCCTCCGCGGAATTCCTAGG
>WRGH01000045.1 GCA_009787285.1 Brevinematales bacterium | reverse complement strand
ATTAACTTCATGCTTTTTATTTTCAATCTGATTCCGATACCGCCTCTTGACGGCAGCCATATAGTTTTTTCATTTCTTAACATTAATCCTGAAATAGAAGAAAAAATCAGAAAGATCGGAATGCCTTTATTAATACTTATTTTGATTATTCAGAATTATGCGAATATTACCATTATACCTATTGGCAATATGATCGAAGCTATTATGGATTTTCTTTTTNGAATCTAGCGCAGGATTGTCGTTTTTCTTTCAAAATATATAAAATATTTTTATCCCTAATTCGTCTATTCTAGTATAGGAGAATTGAAAATGAAAAGAAACTTTAAATGGAGATTTGCCGGTATAGGCGCTATTCTGGCGATGATTGCGGTTTTCGGCGCGGTAGTGATGCTGTTGTGGAATGTTATTATACCTCCGCTTTTTGCCCTGCCTTCCCTTAATTACTGGCAGGCGGCGGGTTTACTGCTTCTGGTACGGATTCTCTTCGGTGGAATGGAACACAGTTTGGCAGTCCGCGGCGGGATGAGGGGAGATTACCGCCAGTATCACGGCAACAAACTGCGGGAAAAATGGCTTAACATGAGCGATGAGGAGCGTAAAGAGTTTATCGAAAAGGAAAAGGACTTTTTTAAGTTTAACAGAGGCTTTTCGCGCTTTCATGATTTCTTTGCGAACGATGAAAAACCGGAACAGAGCGGGGTATAAAAGATGTTAATTAATACTGTAAGCGTTGTCCTGCTTGTTATATCATTAGCTTTTGTATTCGCTACTGTCATTTTTACGGCTTGTACGGCATTGTTTGTTTGCTTAAAGAGTTGAAAAAGGAGAATAAAAATGAGTAATCCGGTTATCACCGTGCAAAACCTGACCAAGCGGTATAAGGGAGCGGATAAACCTGCGGTGGACGACATAAGTTTTTCCGTAGGGGAAGGGGAGTTTTTTGCCTTTCTGGGACCCAATGGGGCGGGGAAGACGACTANAATTTCAATGCTGACAACGACTCTTTCCAAGACTTCCGGAGAACTGCGTATTGCCGGATTCGATGTGGATGCGCAGGCGCGTCAGGTACGCGAAGAAATAGGGATTATTTTTCAGCAGCCGAGCCTTGATCAAAACCTCAGCGCTGAGGAGAACATCCGCTTCCACGCCTGCCTCTACGGAATGTGCGCTTACCGTCCGGCTTTTAAGCTGATGCCAGCTGCATACCGAAAGAAAGTACTGGAGTTAGCTGATATAGTCGGTCTTGAGGACGTATTGGGAAAACCTGTAAAAAAACTTTCAGGCGGCATGCAGCGCAAACTGGAAATTATTCGCAGTCTGATTCATACGCCGCGTGTGCTGTTTCTTGATGAACCGACTCAGGGGCTTGACGCGGTGAGCCGGCGGGGGCTGTGGGACTACATCAACATGGTGCGCCGTCAGTACGGAACAACAGTATTTCTCACCACCCACTATATTGACGAGGCGGAAAATACCGATACGGTATGCGTTATTAACCATGGGAAAATTGTCTTTATAAATTCGCCGGANGAAATGAAACGGAATCTGATAAAACAGGAGCTTATAATTGACGCGGACGACCGTGATGCGCTAAAGGCGGAATTGTCCGCTCTGCGCCTCAGCGTGAACGCAAACGGCAGAGTTATAGTTCCCTTTCAAGGACGCACGGCGCAGGAGTTAATCGCGCAGATTAAAACGCCGCTTTCGGTTTTGAAAATCCACGATCCTTCGCTGGAAGACGCTTATGTGGAATTATTGCAGAAAACTGAGCCAAATGCAAAACTCGGTTAGTTTTGCATTTGGCTTTGCAGTTTCTCGCCCTACGGGCTGCGAAACATGCAGATATTAAGGAAGTACGAAATGAACGATACAATTTTAATACGCAAAAAATCGCGGATTTTCAGGGAACTGAATACGATTATCACCGTAATGGCGCGGGATATTACGCTTTTCTTTAAATCTTTGGCTACGCCCGTTATGAGCGTCGCCATGCCCCTTGTTATGATGGGCATGATCGGCGGCAGTCTTGCGCAGAACATGGCATCGTCATTGAACTTTCAATTTGGGACTTTTATGCTGATTGGAATGCTGGTTAATATGCTGTTTATGATGACATCAATGAACATGACCAGTTTTGTTGACGATCACCATACAGACTTTATTCAGGAAATGCTTGTTTCGCCGGTATCCCGTTATTCCCTTGTTATCGGCAAAATTTTCGGTTCCATGTTCGGGGCGATTCTAAGCCTGACCGGAACGCTCATTGTGGGTTTTGTTATGGGTATTACTCTTGACGCGGGGCAGCTTCTGTTGATTCTTGCTCTGTCGCCGCTTATGTGTCTTTCAGGCGGCGCGCTGGCTATGATACTTATCGGTCTTATCAGAAATAAAACCGCCGCAAATATGGCAGTGTCGCTTATCACCCTGCCGCAAATGTTCCTGTCAGGCGCTATTATTCCGATTAACCAATCATCGGGAGCGCTNTTTATTATAAGCCGTATGCTGCCGATGACTTATTGCCTTGATCTGACTCGGGCGGTGGTTTATTCNGGAACGCCGGAGTATGATAATGTGGTAATGTTCAACCCATTTATCAACTGCGCGGTTATTGCGGCGCTGACAGTTCTTTGTCTTATAATCGGGACTTTCTTTTTTGCGCGGTCTGAGAAAAACAGGTAAACCGGAAACCTATGGCAAATAAAACGGCGGAAATGTTCTCAAGTTTAAGACAACGGCTGCTAAGGTTCATCCGCGCAAAGGTAAGTCTTCTTGAAGACGCCGAGGATATTTTGCAGGAAATATTCTATCAGTTTACGCGGGTGAACACCCTTTCCAATCCTGTAGAAAACGCGGCGGCGTGGCTTTACCGCGCAGCCCGCAACAGAATTATAGATAATTACAAAAAGAAAAAGGACGAGCCGCTTCCGGTTTTGTACAGCGAAGAGGAAGACGAATATATTTTAGATGAGATTGAGGATATTATTTATGCCGAAAAGACGCCGGAAACGGAATATCTGCGTTCTTTAATTATGGAAGAAATACAAAACGCCCTGAACGATCTTCCTGAAGAACAGCGTGAAGTTTTTGTGATGACCGAGTTATTTGATTTTTCGGTAAAGGAGACAGCGGAAAAAACCCATGCGCCGGTTAATACTGTTCTTTCGCGCAAGCATTATGCGGTAAAGTTTTTACGGGGCCGTTTACAGGAGTTGTATTGTGATGTTATGGGAAATCACAATAGTCAGGATAAAGACTGACATTCGGGGATCATATTATTTTTCTTCGTAGCCTGCAATTTACTAATTTTTGAACCGATCCGCTATGCGGGTAAATGTGTCTACCAGCACCGGATCAAACTGGGTTCCTTTGCCTTCGGTGATAATCCGCACAGCTTCCTCGTGTGTAAAGGCTTTTTTGTAAGGGCGTACTGAGATAAGCGCATCGTAAACATCGGCAATCGCCATGATGCGTCCCAAGAGGGGTATAGCCTTTCCCTTAAGCCCGCGTGGATACCCAGTGCCGTCCCATTTTTCGTGATGGCTGGCGGCAAATATTTTTGCGTAATTTAAAAATTCACTTTCCTTTGACAGAGTTTCAATCTTTTTTATTATTTCCTCGCCAAAACTTGCGTGTTTTTTCATTTCATTGAATTCTTCTTCAGTGAGTTTTCCGGGTTTCTTGAGTATACTGTCGTCAATTGATATTTTGCCTACGTCATGAAGCTGGCTGGACTGGAGCAGCAGGTCTACATCCCAGCCTTTTGTTTCTTCCATGTAAGTACTGCTCTTTACAATTTCTTCCAGCAGGATTTTTATTCCTCGCTGGGTTCGCTCTATGTGGCCGCCTGTTATGTCATCACGGCATTCTACCAATTCCGCCATTGTTTTTAAGAGAGCACTCTGCAAATCCAAAATGCTTTGAGTTTTTTCTTCTACTATTTTTTGCAGATTGTCGTTAAAATTTTTAAGCTCCGCCGCCTGCTTTTCCAGAGTTTTCCGCTGATCTTCCAACATCAGGTGTACCTCAATACGTTTTAGAAGCAAAGCCGGATTGAATGGTTTGGTGATATAATCAATCGCTCCTAAGGAAAGCCCTTCCAGTTCATCATCAGATTCGTTTTTTGCGGTAAGAAAGATAACCGGAATATCTTTAGTTTCCGGTTTTGACTTGAGTATTTTAATCGCTTCATAACCGTTCATTTCCGGCATATCAATATCCAGAAGAATTATTGCGGGAGTATTGTTTTCCAAAAGGCTGAACATTTTTGCAGCCGAAGGCGCGGTGGCGACGATATAATTTTTTTCCAAAAAATTATTGCCGATTTTGAGATTGGCAAGGTTATCGTCTACGAGTATAACCAGTTTCTTATCATTTTCCATATTTGCCCCCTAGTTTTTTTGCGGTAATAAATTCTTCAACTATTTTTGCGGCGCTGTCAAATTCTGTCATAAGTACCTGATCGGAAATTTGTTCAAGAATTTCTTTAAGTTTTGAATCCTGCGTATACTGATCCAGCATATTCAGTATACGCTTAATTTCGGAGATTTTTTGGGATTTAAGGGCATCGGCAAGTTCGTTGAATAGTTGGGAATGGAGAGTGGAAAGCGGAGAGCGGAGAATATCCTGATATTCAGGCTTACCCGATCCCAGCGCATCCCGTATATTCTTTACAAGCGCCGCAAGCAGCCGCGCAAAGGAAAACAGATGTTCGCGGATAAAGGTAAAATCTCCGGCTTTGCCTGCGGCTTCAAGCTCTGCGGCTTCTTCGGAAATAACGTCCGCCCCTATGCTTGCCGATGCGCTTTTCAAAGCGTGTACATGGGTAATAAACGCGCTTAGGGTGTCTGCTTCCGGCATTATTTGCAGTAACGGCAGCCTGTCTTGTGCGTCTTTGTAAAACAAAGCTAATACCTGACGGTAAGCGGACAGAGTTCCGCCGGTCATTGCTATGCCTTTTGCCGTATCAACTCCGGAAATGTCAAAGAGCAGGGAAGGGGAAGTATTATCCGATAGTTGTCCGTCATTTTCTTCCGCTTTTTTTATTTCTCTCTTCTCTTTCGGTATCCAGCGGTTAAGCATTTCATCCAACTTGGAAACGTCTATGGGTTTTGAAAGAAAATCATTAAAGCCGTTTTCAATAAACATTTCCCGCATTCCCACAACGGCATTTGCGGTTAATGCGATAATGGGCATGGTACGGAAACAATCGCCCTTCAGCGAACGGATGAGCGCTGTTGTTTTAATCCCATCCATTCCGGGCATCATATGATCCATGAATAAGATGTCGTACTCGCGTTTCTGGGAAANTGCGCGTTTTACCAGTTCTATAGCCTGCAAACCGTTCAGGCAGGTGTCCACTTCAGCTTTGTAAGGGCCAAGAAGGCCTTCGACTACTTTTAGGTTAGTTGCAATGTCATCCACTACAAGAATCCGCGCGCTGGGGAAGCTGAACCGGATTGCACCGGAACTTTTGATATATCCTTTATTGTCTGCTTTGCCGTTAAGCACATTGGCGATAGACAGGGACTGCACCGGTATGGATACAAAGCGCACGCCGGGTATGTAGGCTTCGGTTCCCCATTCTACCATCAAAGCAAGAGGCGGTTTTTTGCCGCCGGGAAAAACCCCCTGTTCCATAAACGGCGCGATATTTCCATAAAGGCCGTAGCCTGAAAACACATAGAACCATTCTTCGCGGTATATCGCCAAGGCAAAATCATCTTGATTTGTTACCCTAGTATAAGGAACGCCCATATTTTCCAAAGTCCAGCATACCGAATTGGCGTAGTTGACTCTGCCTTCATAGACCAGCACTTTCTTTTTGTCTGCGTCATCTACTGAGGCGAAAGGCGTTTCTGTTTCAATGCCCTGCGGTATAATTGCCGTAAATACACTGCCCTTGCCGTATTCGCTTTCTACGCTTATATCCCCGCCCATAGCGGTACAAAGCTTTTTGGTAATTGCCAGTCCCAGCCCCGTTCCTTCAACATTCTGGTTTTTCTTCATATCCAACTGGACAAATTCGTCAAACAGTTTTGTCAGATCCTCTTGTTTAATCCCTTTTCCGGTATCGGACACGGATATTTTAAGCAAGACCTGTTTATCGTCCCGCTTGTCCACGGTAATGGTTAAACCGATATAACCTTTTTCCGTGTACTTTACCGCATTGGACAGGAGATTAAGTAGAATCTGGCGCAGCCGCACTTCATCGCCAATAAGGCTGTTGGGGATAGACCCGTCTATGTTGGTAAAAAAACCGCAGGGGTTTTTCCATAAACCGCGTGCGGATAATGTTGACGGTATCGTTTATTAGAGATGAAAGCAGATAGCTGGCGGGGATTATTTCCAATTTGCCCGCTTCGATTTTTGAAAAATCCAGAATATCGTTAATGATTGAGACAAGATTGTTACCGGCTTGTTTGATGTCCTGCGCGTAACCAAGCGATTCNCCTGAGAGTTTCCCCCTTAGCAGCAGTTCCGCCATACCGGTGATGGCGTTCATTGGGGTGCGTATTTCATGACTCATCTTTGCCAGAAAATCACTTTTTGCCTGCGAGGCGAATTCAGCTTTCCGGTTTGCCTCAAGCAGCTGCGAATTATGTTCCGCCATTGCGTTTTCTAAACGGGCAATGAAAATATTAATAATGATGAACAGAAAAAGGATAAGGAACAGCATGCTGAAAAATACGGTATTCACGGTGTTATTAAGCGACAAAAAGCCGGGCAGCGGATAGCTTACCGTCATATACCATTCCATTATCGGGATAGAGTTTATCAGATATATTTTTTTATCGTAAACTAAACTTCGGCTTTCACCCTCTGAAAGCGCATGCGCGGCGCTAATCAATTCTTTTCCGGTTTCGCCTAACAGTTCGTCAAGGCGGACTTTTTTTTCAACCAGATCATAATCCACCGCCGCNGTAATTTCATTGTATTTATTAAACATATACGGCGTAATATTTTTATCGAATTCCCTGTAGCTGGAAGCTACAAAATTTGAAAANTCGGTAAGATTTATTCCTATGCCGAGCATCCCTATAGGTTTTTTGACTGTATTAATATAGGCAAATACCGGAACATTAACCCAAAGGTAAATTTGACCCAAATCGGGATTATAATTAATGTTAAAATTAAATTTTTCCGTTTCGTATAACGTTAAATTGTACCAATAAGACTCAGGATCATTCGGGTTGACAACGTAAGGTTCGTTTCCTGTTGAATAAAATATTTTATCAACATCGCTGACCCAGAAAACTACTTTATTGTTGAAATGTTCCTGATAAAGTGCAAATTCCGTATCAGCCTGAGATTTAATAGACGGCTCAGAGGGATTCATAAAATACTGCCTGATAACCGGAGTATCCGCCATTTTCAAAACAAGGGCAAGTTCGCTGTTTACAGTTGTTGCCAAACGCAGCCGCATTGTTTCAGACGCTATGGAAAGCTGCTGCTCAATAAAAGAAAGGTTGATTTGATGCGTGGAAATGGTNTATGCGACAATAGCANCCAAAGCAATAATAAAGAAAAGGACGCAGGAAAAAATAAAGAATGTCTTGTTGACGAATTTTTTTAATGATCTAACAGGGTTTATTATCATGTTCGCANCACCTCATCAATAATTTTCAATGCGCCGTCAAATTCTGTCATAAGCACCTGATCGGATAATTGTTCAAGAATTTTTTTGAGTTTTGAATCTTGCGCCTGCTGTTCCAGCGTGTTCAGTATACGCTTAATTTCGGAGATTTTTTGGGATTTTAGGGCGCCGGCAAGTTCACGGAAGGCGGGNATATAGGCGCTTATATCCGCCTCCTTGTTTGTATACTCCGAAATAACATTGTTGCTGCTTGTGCCTAGAGCGGCGCGAATATTTTTTACCAGTTCCGCAAGCTGCTGTATAAAATCGGGCAGATTTTCACGAATAAAGGCTGTATCTCCGACTTTGCCNATAGCTTCAAGTCCCGCCGCCTTGGACGATATTTCCTGCGCGCCGATAGAAGCGGACGCGCTTTTTAGTGCATGAATTTGGCTGATAAACGTGTTTATAGTATCCGCCTCCGGCGCTTTTTGAAGAAGCGGCAGCCTGTCTTCCGCGTCTTTGCAAAACAGGGATAACACTTTTTTATAAGCGTCCGCAGTCCCGCCGGTCATGGCAATGCCTTTTGCCGTATCAACGCCTTGGATAGCGGGAATATCGTAGTCCGATTCCTGATCCGTACTTTCTACGCCTTTTTCCTTTTTTTCTTTCGGTATCCAGCGGTCAAGTATTTCATCCAGTTTAGAAANGTCTATGGGTTTGGAAAGAAAATCATTAAAGCCGTTTTCAATAAACATTTCCCGCATTCCCACAACGGCATTTGCGGTCAAGGCGATTATCGGTATTCTGTTACTCTTAACGCCGTTTTTCTGATGTTCCTTTTCCCAGAGGCGGATAACCGCCGTTGTTTCAATTCCGTCCATTTCCGGCATCATGTGATCCATGAATATAATATCGTACTTGTTGTGTTTTACCAGTTCTATGGCCTGCAAACCGTTCAGGCAGGTGTCTATCGTTGCCCGGTAGGGGGCAAGAAGGCCTTCGACTACTTTAAGGTTAGTTGCAATGTCATCCACCACAAGAATCCGCGCGAGTGGAAAGGTAAAACGGGTTACGCCGGAAGTTTTAATATAGCCTTTGTCATCTGCCTTGCCGTTAAGCACATTGGCAACCGACAGTGACAGCACCGGTATGGATATAAAACGCACATCGGGTATGTAAGCTTCGGTTCCCCATTCTATCATGAGGGCAAGAGACGGCTTTTTTCCCTCCGTAGAAAGCCGTATCACTCTGTCTCATAAGCGGTTCGATCTTTTCATAAATACCGTAGCCTGAAAACACATAAAACCATTCTTCACGGTACAACGCGGCGGCAAAATCATCTTGATTCGTTACCATAGTGTTTGGAACGCCCAAATTTTCCAGAGTCCAGCATACCGAATTGGCGTAGTTGATCCGGCGTTCATAAACAAGCACCTTCTTTTTTTTAGGCTCCTTTACAACAGCGAAGGGCGCTTCCAGTTCAATGCCCTGCGGTATAATTGCCGTGAATATACTGCCCTTACCGTATTCGCTTTCCATGCTTATATCTCCGCCCATAGAGGTACAAAGCCGTTTGGCAATGGCAAGCCCAAGCCCTGTTCCTTCAACATTCTGGTTTTTCTTCATATCCANCTGGACAAATTCGTCAAAGAGCTTTGCCTGCTCCTCTTGTTTAATCCCTTTTCCCGTATCGGACACGGCTATTCTAAGCCAGACCTGTTTATCATCCCAGTCGTCTACGGTAATGGTCAAACCGACATATCCTCTTTCCGTGTATTTTACAGCGTTGGACAAGAGGTTAAGGAGAATTTGGCGCAGCCGCACTTCATCGCCAATAAGGCTGTTGGGGATAGANCCGTCTATGTTGGTAAAAAACCGCAGGGGTTTTTCCATAAACCGCGTGCGAATAATATTNACCGTATCATTGATCATAGATGAAAGCAGGTAGTTGACGGGGATTATTTCCAGCTTGCCCGCCTCAATTTTTGAAAAATCAAGAATATCGTTAATGATCGAGACAAGATTATTCCCAGCCTGCTTAATTGTAAGAATATGCTCATGGGCTGTTCCCGGCATATCCTCGCGCAAGGCAAGCTCCGCCATGCCTATAATTGCGTTCATGGGGGTGCGGATTTCGTGGCTCATTTTTGCAAGAAAATCGCTTTTGCTTATAGATGCCTGAAGGGCAATTATGATCTGTTTTTCAAGTTCCTGAGTACGCTCATGCACTTTGTTTTCCAGTATCACATTGGATTGTTCCAGTCTCTTGTATATTCTTCTGAACCGCTGAGACAGGATAAAAACCATTCCNATNTGAACNGCAAAGATACTGTATATAAAAAGCCGGATGGAAAAACTAAAAAATCGAGCGTCCAGAATGTCATAAAGCCCGCATAAATAGCTTAGTGTCATGCCAATAAGGACAGCGCCGATATGCAGGTCTGATGTTTCATCACTTTCATTGTTCTTTCTCTTGTACCTTTCCCAAAAACGGAAATAAATTATATAGCGCCCGATAATATAACTAAAATAGAAGAAAGCCGTTAAATCCCATATCAATACGACTTCTTCTCCGTATTGATTACAAAAAAGAGCTTGAGTAAGACAAAGCAGAAAACAGAATGTAAGATAGCCACGGCTTACCATTGAAATCTTTCTCATTCCAAGAGTTTCAAAAAATATGCCTAATACCGGAATTGAAAGCATCAAGGAACCGTATTCCAGACGTGTGGTAATATCAGAATTGGGAATCAACGAATAAATCCATTCATGCCCGCTGACAATATAGATNAATAATAGAATAGAAAATATAGCGAAATAGAGGTTGAAAATTTCCGCCNTTTTTCTAATTGAAAGATATATCATCAGATAATAAACGCCTGTAAAAGCAAAAATGGCGCACAGNACTGTACTCAGAGAATCGAACTTCCGTCCCTCGATGACTTTGTAGTCATCCAAATATATGGGAGCCGATTGAAAGAACAATCCTGTAGCCGCGTAGGTAGG
>WRGH01000044.1 GCA_009787285.1 Brevinematales bacterium | reverse complement strand
ATTATTTTAACATCCTGTAAAAACACGTAGAATTGTATCACAGGAATTCCAAATATTGTAATAGAGTTAAAAAGTATCTTTAAGGAACAAAATGCCTATATCTCAAATCTCTACTATCCCGTCAAACACTTTTATGCAGTCTCCCGTCATATATACCGTCTCATCGGTGTAACGGATGAATAAATCTCCGCCCGGCAGACGCACTTTAATTTCAGTATCCTTATCGCAGTATCCGTTCAGCGCCGCGGCTACTGCCGAAGCGCAGGCGGCGGTTCCGCTTGCCTGAGTTTCACCGCTGCCGCGTTCCCACAAACGGATTTTCAAATGGTTTTTGTCCATAACCTTAACAAATTCAACGTTCACGCGGTCGGGGAACAGCGGGTCATTTTCAAACAGAGGTCCTATCTTACTCAATTTAAGATCGTCAATTTTATCACAGAAAACTACGGCGTGAGGATTGCCCATAGAAACGCAGGTTATATAGTATTTTTCGCCGCCAATATTTACTTTTCTTTTAATTACGTTTTCGCCTGTTAAATTTANAGGGATTTTATCGGGGTGCAATTCCGCGCGTCCCATATCAACTTTAACGGACGANACTGTCCCGTTACGTGTAGAAAGATAGAGTTTTTTCACGCCGCTCTTTGTNTCAATTTGCATATCGCGCTTTCTTACAATTCCGTTGTCNTACAGATATTTTGCGACACAGCGAATAGCGTTTCCGCTGATACTTCCCTCNCTGCCATCNACNTTGAACATGCGCATTTTCGCGTCTGTGGTATCGGACGGCAGTATCAGCACAACGCCGTCTCCNCCCACGCCGGTATGCCGGTCNGACAAAAACACAGACAGCGATTCAGGCGAGTCTATTTTCGTATCGAAGCAGTTGAAGTAAATATAATCATTGCCGCAAGTGTGCATTTTTGTGAAAGCCAATTTAGTGCGCTCTTCTCTTAGGCGGTTAATATCGATCAGTCCCGTGCTGATCTCGCTGTATCCTGAAAGCAAACCGTCCGCCAGCGCGTTAGCTGTATCAATTGATGTCAGGCANGGTACGCCAAGAGAGCAGGCTTTTCTGCGAAGTTTCACGTCATCTAAAGCCGGGTCTCTGCCTTTTTCGGACGTAGAGATGATATAGCTTATTTGACCGCTTGCCAAAAGAGTTTCCGTGTTGACTTTCTGATTATCGCATATTTTATCTATAGGCTGAACATCAAGACCTTTTTCCTCAAGATAACGGGCTGTTCCCCGCGTTGCATGAAGAGAAAACCCGCACTGNGTGAATTTTTTCGCTACATCGGTAATCTCCGCCTTGTCGCCGTCTCGCACTGTTATCAGCACGCCTCCCTTCTTTTTCATTTTGTATCCGGCGGCGACAAGCCCCTTGTAAAGCGATTCTTCAAAATTTTTNCCAATNCCTAAAACTTCTCCGGTAGATTTCATTTCAGGTCCTAAATGCGTATCCACTCCGGCAAGTTTTTCAAAAGAGAAAACAGGAACTTTTACCGCGACATACGGAGGTTTTTTCCCAAAACCCGATGTATATCCCAATAAAGAAAGCGTTTTCCCCGCGCTGATCTTTGTGGCAATCTCGCACATGGGAATTCCTGTAACTTTGCTGAGATACGGAACAGTGCGGGACGCGCGGGGGTTTACTTCGATAACATAGACATCATTTTCATAAAAAACGTATTGAATGTTAACCAGCCCCTTAACATTCAANGCCATGCACAATTTTTGCGTAACATCAAATATTTTTCCAGCTAACGCGTCGTCTATGTTAAGCGCAGGATATACGGCGATACTGTCCCCCGAATGGATGCCGGTGCGTTCAATGTGTTCCATTATTCCGGGAATAAATACGTCTTTTCCGTCGCAGAGAGCGTCAACTTCTATTTCCATTCCTTCAAGGTACTTGTCTATCAGCACAGGGTTTTCCTGTTTTGAGCGCAGGATAATTTCCATATACTCGCGGATATCATCCTGAGAAAATGCGATGATCATGTTCTGTCCGCCCAGTACATAGGACGGGCGCATAAGGACGGGAAAGCCCAGTTTTTCAGCCGCCGCCAGCGCTTCTTCTTCCGTTAAAACGCCGCAGCCCTTTGGACGTTTAATTTGTAATTTTTCCAGCAGTATATCAAACCTCTGTCTGTCCTCGCAGATGTCTATGCTGTCCGCCGAAGTGCCGATGATATTTACGCCGCGCTCATGCAGTTTTTTTGTCAGCTTAATTGCCGTGCCGCCGCCGAACGCCACGATGACACCTAACGGCTTTTCTATTTCGATTATACTCATCACATCGTCAATACATAAAGGTTCAAAATAGAGCCTGTCGGCTGTGTCAAAGTCGGTGGATACAGTTTCAGGATTGTTGTTAATTACGATAACTTCGTATCCCATGCTTTTAAGCGTCCATACGCAATGCACGCACGCGTAGTCAAACTCAATACCCTGCCCAATGCGGATTGGTCCGCTTCCCAGAACTACAACTCTTTGTTTTTCGCTTTTTTGAATGAACGGCAGGGCTTCGTTTTCTGTTCCGTTCTGAATTGAATAAAAGTACGGCGTTTTGGCTTCAAATTCGCCGCCGCAGGTATCTACCATTTTGTATATTAATGCGGAGTTAGGGAGCATTGCCGCATTGAAATGTCCGGAGACGATATTAACCAGCCCATGCAAGAACCAGCGGTCTACTTTAGTCATTAGGTATAAATCGTCCATACTGACGCCCCGCTTGATTGATTCGTACAGCACAAACAGGCGTTCATCAGTTACAGTATTCAGCATGGCGCTGATTTCTTCGTCTGATTTTGCGGCAAGACGCGGCAAGTCAAGGCTGTTAAGTCCGATCTCCGCGCCTCGGACGGCTTTTAACAGCGCTTCCTCGAAAGTGTCGGCAATCGCCATTACCTCGCCTGTAGCTTTCATCTGCGTACCCAGCTCTTTTTGGGCGTAAACAAATTTGTCGAACGGCCATTTGGGAAACTTTACCGCCACATAATCAAGAGTCGGCTCAAACGCGGCAAATGTATTGCCCGTAACAGCATTTATTATTTCGTCGAGAGTATAACCGACTGCGATTTTTGTCGCAACTTTTGCGATGGGGTAGCCGGTAGCCTTGCTCGCAAGCGCCGAGGAACGCGAAACGCGCGGGTTTACCTCGATAACCGCGTACTTAAAACTGTCAGGATGCAGGGCGAACTGAACATTACAGCCGCCTTCGACACCTAACGCCTGAATAATGTTCAAAGCCGCAGAACGCAGCATTTGATACTCTTTGTCAGCTAATGTGACGGCTGGCGCTATAACGATACTGTCGCCTGTGTGTATGCCGACAGGATCAAAGTTCTCCATTGAACATACCGTTATGACATTTCCGGCGCGGTCGCGCATCACCTCATATTCAATTTCCTTCCAGCCGGTGATGGATTTTTCCGTCAAAATCTGATGAATCGGCGACAAGGACAGCCCGTTAGCGGCAATTTCCCGAAGCTGCGCTTCGTTAGCCGCAATACCGCCGCCGGAGCCGCCCAGCGTAAAGGCGGGACGCACAATCACAGGATACCCGATTTCACCCGCAAACTTAACCGCCGTCTTGACATCAACAGCAATAACCGAAGGAATCACAGGCTGTCCGATACTTTGCATGGTTTCCTTGAATAATTTCCTGTCCTCGGCTTTGTCAATTGTTTCAGGCGAAGAACCGAGCAGCCGCACATTCATTTTTTCAAGAAAACCATCGCGGGCAAGCTGCATACAAAGAGTGAGCCCTGTCTGCCCGCCGAGTCCAGATAATATGCTGTCGGGACGTTCTTTTTCGATAATACGCTTTACTGTGGCAAGCGTCAGCGGTTCGATATATATTATATCAGCGATATTTTTATCGGTCATAATGGTTGCAGGATTGGAGTTTACAAGAACAATTTCAATTCCGTCCTCGCGCAGCATCCGGCACGCCTGCGTTCCTGCATAGTCAAACTCAGCNGCCTGCCCGATAACAATCGGACCGGAACCTATAACCATTGTTTTTTTTATATCTTTATTCAGCGGCATAGGCGTTATCCTTATACGGCATCTTGATCCCAATAAATAAGCAGTTTTTGGTTTGTAATATCCGAATGTAATATCAAACCCNGCGTCTGCGCTATGTGTATCACCGAATCCATTTTACTCTCTCCGGTATAAATTTTCGAGAACAGGTTCTCCCTCTTTAAAATTTGTTCGGGACAGAATACAATGCCCGGTTCCCCGTCAAAAACAGCGGCGTAAAAAATATCAGATTCCACAATGTCCTGAAAAAAGTGGCTCCCAAAAGACAACTCCGGCAATATGCCNGCTTTCAGATACGAAACTTCGCATAGAGCGGCCATGTTGCATAACTCGCTGAAATGAACGGGAACCCCAAGNGACGGCGTAGTCGTCCCCCACCGCCCCGGTCCCATCAATAAAACGGTTTTATCTTTCAGCTTTTGGTTTATAATGCCGATTGTGCGCGCCGCCTGATATTTATCCTGATCGGTCAGTTCAAGGTATTCTGTCGCTTTAACAAAAACAACATAATCAAAATGCAGCCTGACATTGCCGCCCATAAAGTCGCCGGCTGATGAAAAAAAGAGCTGCTCCTGTTTCGGCTGCGGGGCCTCCATGACTCTGCCAATTCCCTTNGTTTGCAGCGGGCGGCATTGTAATAAGTTAAACCTAAATTCACCGTTGGGGTCAAAATTGACGGTAAATTCAATATCCACAGGATAGTTATAAGCTGTACTCAATGTAGAAAGCACTGTACGGACAAATTCGGGGAAACCGGTTTCAGTTAACAGCTTTTTAAAATCCGGAATTCTGGGAGTTGATTCANAGTTAATATTAAGTTCCCGCATACGGTTTATCGCCTGAGTATCTGTTGTGAAAAAAATATCTTTGTCGGTTTTCAAATCGCCGTCTGCAAGTTTCTCCAAAGGTACTTCTGTCAATTTATTGTTTTGCAGGTCAAGAACATCGGCTTTATGCTGAGAAAATTTCTTTTCATCGCCGTAGTTTACAGGCGGTCCCTTGTTGGGGCAATCCAAAGGAACTATTTTCGCNTAATCGCCGGAAACGCGGTCAACAGCGCGGGTTCCAAGTCCGAATACAATACGCAGCATACCGGCTTCAGGATTCATTGATTTGTCCCACACATATAAATTGATAGAATTCCCGACGCCTGCAATATGCGGGAAAAACAGTTCATCGTAATGGTTGCCTGAAACACGCTGAACAAGGATCGCCATCTGCTCGTCCTGATTGGTAAGCCCGCGGCGCTGCCTGTAAGCAAGCGCATCGTCGTTCATGGTGCTTGCGTAGACAGTGCGGACAGCCTGCTCAAATGCCGCATAACGCTCTTCCGGCGTTCCCTGATTGGCGCAGAAGACGCTTTCGTATTTACCCGCAAACGCATTGCCGAAATTATCCTCGCGCAGGGAGCTTGAACGGACAATAATGGGCGCTTGCCCAAAATGTTCCAGCATCTGAATAAACTGCTCCCTGATATTATCCGGAAATTTGCCCTGCCGCATTTTTTCCTGNAGTTCCTTCGCTACGGTAAAATAACCTTCCGTAGTTTTTTGTTTTATCCGTAAATCCCACAACCCGTTATGCACAATGTAAGTATAGAAAATATCAGAACCCAAGTAATATGAATCATGCGGTTCCCAATGATTTCGTATAACGTCACCGGCTTCCTTCTCAAGAATTTTTCTGGCAAGAAGCATTCCTACGCTTTTTCCGCCGATAAAACCGGTTCCTATTTCCCTTTCGGCAATATCAAGAATATCAGCGAGCGTGAAATANTTGACAATGAGATTTGTTATGCGTAATTCCTTGCCGATAATCCAGCCTGCAAGAAGNTTCTTCATTTCCTCCTGAGATTTTTCATCGCTGACCAGAAATGAACGCGCATGCTCAAACGTAATATGCCAATGATCCCTGGGGTTTCCGCCGCGGCTGACCCGTGAAAATAAAGTCGCGGCGTCNGCGCTGGAGGTAATTGAAACAGCTTTATCGCCGTCAATAATATGCGGAAAAAACATCGTAGGCGAATATCTTTCCCATACCTTGAGCGGATGAATATAAAATTTATTGTCAACATTGTACACATCCAGTAAAAGCTGGGTGGTTTCGCGTATACGGGCAATTGTATCGTGGGTGTGAGCCCCCCGAATAAGGGCGAAATAGGCGAGAGTATCAAGCACAAACAGAAAGGGGCAGGTTATACGGAAAAAATTGCCTACCATCATGTCGGAGCACCAGCTTTCAAGCAAGTCGCTTAANCAGTCAAATACATAAAAAGCCTTTAAGCCTTCGCGATCGATAATATCATGGACTTTTAAGGCAAATAACTCAAAACCTTCGGAAGTATCCAGACGATAGANGACNGAAGGTTCGCTGTCCGCCATTAAGGACGCATGATTGCCGAATCGAAAGTAGACAAGCCTGCGTTCATCCTGTTTGGCCTGCCGGATATACGGCCCCAAAACTTTGAGGTAATCATCAATGGACTGCACCTGCCAAACTACATTATCCCCAAGCCTAAGCTGGTCAATGGCCTGATCAAGACCCGGCATTCCGGTACTTACCGTCCTATCCAGCGGCATAATCGTTTATCCTCTCCGATTCTTTAATAATATCAGCCAATAAAAAAACATCATCTTTGATCGANTAATAATAAGTACAGATCTTTTCTTTTGTTGTAAAATCGCGGTACGGATTTGTCAGGCAGCTTTTTCTGCCCCTGATAAAGGCCTTTATTATTTCATGAAAATATCCGCGCCATGCCCAATTTTTGTTTCTGTAATTACGGCATACAATATCGCCCGATTGCCGCTCAATATTGTTGGAAATCTGGACGCCTTTTCTGTTACACAGATAAATCCGTATCACTTCCGGCAATTCACGGAAAAGTTTAATAAGGTATTCGTCGTTATTTATCTTTTCGTCATCAAACGGATTTTCAAACAGGAAACGTTCAATCAGAACATCAATAGAATTTTTTAAGGATTCCNCATCGGCTACCTTAGTTTGTATCGCCNTATAAGCGGTTGNGATNAACGCTGAAAAAACAAANTTGTTAATATCAGGATCGCTCATAGATGCTTGAGGGACAGCAAGTAAAAATCCCTGATAAAACCTTCCCTTTGAGGAAATNCAAATATCAAGTTGACGCTCCGTTTCTACTCCTTCATACAATACTTCAATACCGACAGAATCGGCGAAAGCGGCAATAGCGCGTAAATACTCACGATAATGATAAGACTGTTCGCTGTTATGAATATAATCAATATTNATTTTAATAATATCGGGTTGAAGTTTTGCCAACCTGTCAATATTGCTGGCTTTCTTTCCGTAATCGTCAAGCGCGATTCTGCAGCCCGCTCTTTTGTAGTGGACTATGGCGCGAAGATATTCCTCGCTTGCGTTAAAATCTTCTTCGGTAATTTCAATAACCAGCCTGTCATTAGGTATGCCGAATTCTTTTGCCAACTGCAAAGTTATCATATCTTCAGGATTTATCGCAAACGGCAGAAGCCATACCAATTTGATATTGATAAACAGATATTCGCTGCGTTTTTCTTCAACGTATCTTTTCATGGCAGATTTTCTTACTATTCTGTCTACCCTTAAGGCTTCATCATGTGATATATCGAGGTCGTTAAAAAAAGGTCCTAAAGATTTTATTTCTCCGTTATCGTCTACATAGCGTCCCAAAACTTCATAGGCGTATACATCATTTGAATCAGCGGAAAGAATAGGTTGAAAGTAAGCTATAACATTGTCTTCTGATAAATTCATTTTCTCATCCTTTCTATAAAACGATCGAATAGAAAAGCCGTATCAAGCGGTCCGCCGCATGCTTCGGGGTGAAATTGCACTGAAAACGAATTTCCGTAATCCATACCCTCGCAGGTTCCGTCATTAACATTTACAAAATAACATTTGTCCGCTATTACCGCATAGCCGTGATTTTGACTTGTNATGTACACGCGTCCTGTTGATAAATCTTTAACAGGCTGATTGGCTCCCCGGTGGCCGAATTTTAATTTGCGCGTAGAATAACCGTTTGCCAGCGCCAATAGTTGATGTCCGAGGCATATACCGAAAATCGGCACATTGCTATCCTGTAAAACGCGAAGCGTCTCAACAATTCCCTTGTTAGCGTCTTCCGCCGGATCTCCAGGTCCGTTAGACAACATAACCCCGTCCGGTTTCATTTTTAGTATCTCCTTCGCGCTTGTGTCATGCGGGAATGACCATACCTCGCAGCCACGAGCCGCGAGAGCCTGCGCTATGCCTCGCTTTGCGCCGAAATCCATCAGAGCCACGCGCTTTACCGCTTGTGAATCATCAGACATAATTTTCGTAACGGAACGCACGGAACGCGATGAAACTGCGGCGACTGCGTTGCAAATAGAGTACGCCTTCGTTTCCTCAATGTCGGCTTTGTAGGATAATCTGCCATAATTTTCCCATTCATCACGCCGTTTTCCCGGATGATCTTGGTAAGCGCCCTAGTATCAATCCCGCACAATCCGGTGATGCCGCGTTCCCGTAAAAAAGCATCAAGACTGCCCTTACTGCGGAAATTGGATGGGGTTTTACATGGGTATTTTGTAATATAGGCTCTTGCCCCCACGGCGTCGCTCTCAAAATCAGCGGGAATAATGCCGTAATTCCCAATTAACGGAAATGTTTGCAGAACAATTTGCCCGTAATAACTCGGGTCGGTCAGGGTTTCGAGGTATCCTGTCATACCGGTCGCAAATACCACTTCTCCTGTGATTTCGCCCTGAGCGCCAAAGTATTCGCCTTTCATTACTGTACCGTTCTGTAAAGCCAGATATGCGGTCATTGCCTGTCCTTCTGGTATGCAGTTTTTGAATAATGCTTATACACAAAAGGCGTTGCGGGCTACAATCCACAGACAAACNTCCGTTGATAAAAACCCACAGCGCCCTNGCTGTTATTGTAACATATTGTTATTTTAAAGTATGTTTGTCAAGGTCCCGCATTGCANAAGAGAAGTCTNATACTCTTATATGACTGCTATTCACCACAAGTTTTCCGGCAAATAGACCNTTCCCGCAGTGAAAAACCAGTTNGGGGGTATCAATCACCTTTTTGACCTAATTNATAAACCAAAACGGTATNTCTNGACATCCCCGCTTTTCTGCGGCACCTGCGTTATCGAGGCGCTAGTTTTAAAATAGCGCCTGTGCCGTCGTTTTCAATTGTTATTATAAACGACAAGATATTTTGTTTAACGGTAAAATTAATCTGTTCGCTTTCCATTGTGCTNGCTTTCACAAAAATGGAATGTACTCCATCGTTAAGCGAAATAGTAACCGTTTCGCCGAGAGCAATAGGTTTATCTTCATACTTTACTTTACCCAAAAGACCCCTGCTTGTAGTTTGATATATTCGGCCGTCTATATAGATATACATTTTAAAAATAGGTATTATAGCTGCCGGATCACGATAGACAAGGATAGCGGATGAATTAAGTGCGGGAGCAGATTCCTGGCTTACTCCAATAAACGGAAAAGCCAACGATACAANCACTACTGTTAATCCCAGCCAAAAACGTTTCTTTGTCATTATTTTCTCCTTTTCCTGTGTAAACATAAAAAAGCCGGTCAGCTTTCATACGAAAACTCCCAACATCAGGATCATTATGAAGTTTTTTGCGGGGATTGTCAAGTCCACGCGCCGCCTCATCAAAAATAAAAAATGAGTATTATGTTTGGATTTTATTTTGGGGTAATGATTGTCGGTTTTCTCCTGTTTTTTCCCATCATAATATTTCTTTATATCGGAAATACGGTACGAATCAGAAACATATAACATATAGTTCCTGCAAATACGCTGATAATAAAATTTTTCCGCCATAATTGCATAATAACAACAAGGACAATCGAAATAAGTTCCGCTGCTCCATAAGGATATTCCATAAACTGTATATTTCTTAGGCAATAAATAACCAAGATTATCATAATTGAAGCAGGAAGGACAGCGCCAAGATATGTTATTACTTGCGGAGGATTTTTTTTCTTAAACAGAAGATAAGGCAGCCCGCGTGTTATCCATGTCATAATTGCAACAATACCAACGGCTGCCGCAGTTATTAGAAGCTCATTCATTTCTGCCCTCCGGAATCCCTTTGTATATATTTCTTAAAAANAACTAAGATAATCATACTTACAGACAANGCTGGGAGTATAAAATTTTCCGATCCGGTTAAAAAGTAAAAAAGTATTCCGCTTGTAAAACCAGTAATAGCCGGAATATAAGACTTACATTCTCTCCATTGATTAACAACAACTGCCGCAAAGAACGCCGCCGCAGAAAATTCAATTCCTGTCATATTAACATGTATTGCGCTTCCGATAATTGCACCTAACGTACAGCTTGCAATCCAAAGAATATGGCTAAGCAATAAAATATTGAATATAACTTTTCGCCTGTCCAAGTCAATAGGACATTTCAAAGAACACAGAACGCCATACGTTTCATCTGTCATTGTCAAAGCCATATAAGGGTACTTCCAATACGACTTACTTTGTCTGCCGATATTACGAAATTCATTTATGAAACTTATGCCGTAAAAAATGTGCCTGCCGTTAATAAACAATGCCGTAATAGCTATCATGTATAACGGAGTATTGGAGGTCATAAGCGCTACCATTACAATCTGCATAGAACCTGCATAAATCAGCGACGCAGATAAAAAAGCCCATATCGGCGAATAACCGGCTTTAATGAGCAATATACCGCTTGCAAGACCGACAAATATATAAGGTAAAATCAGAGGCATCATTTGGTTTACGGCATATTTTATTGATTTCACTGATTT